>NZ_JBTBFV010000030.1:0-66140 GCF_054786995.1 Mycobacterium sp. ZZG | reverse complement strand
CGGCGCGGGAATGCCGACGCCCTCGATCGCCTCGCCGGACGCCTCGTCGGTCGCGTCGTACCGGTCGGCAGCGCTTTTCAGATCGGTGCCGTAGGTGCGCGCGTTGCCGGCGATGGTCTCCATCTCAGCGGCGATGGTGCTTTGCGCGGCGTAACACGCTGCGGCGGTCTGCAATTCGGGCACTCCGGCCGCCGCGTCTGCGAGCGGTGCGTCGGCCCGCATTCCCGCCATCCGGTCGCCGGCGGCGCTGAAGTCGCCGCCGACCCGGCGCAGCACACTGGTGTCGACTTCCAGGGGTGCGGTCACAGATTGATCCTTTCGTCGGGGTCAGGGGCGCGATGACGACCCTCGCGCTGTTCGCCGGAAGCATCCGCCTCCTCCTTGGCCTCCGGTGCACGTTCGGCATCGGGTGCTCCCGCGGCGGCACCGTCTGAACCCGTGTCCGGAACGCCGGGAACCTCGGGGGCACGACTATCGCCGGCAGACGAGCCGGTCTGACCTCCTGCACCGCCCTGACCGAACTGCCCCACCATTTGCTGCACCTGCTGGCCGGCCTGCTGCGCGCCCTGCATGATTCCCTGCGGCACCGCGGCCACCGCACCCATGACCTGCATCGGCATCTGCGCCACCTGACCGGCCATCTGCATCGGCGTATTCATCATCTGACCCGCCGACCCGGCGCCGCCGGACCCCGCCGCCATTCCCCCTCCGCCGGAACCCATTCCGAGCGTTTCCGGAGCATTCTCCATGAGCTTGGTGATCTTGGCACCGTTGCGTGCATCGGTGGCCGCATAGGCCTGCGCGGCGTTCTGCACGTTCTCCGCGGTGGTCGTCGCCTGCGCCTGGATCAACGGCAGCTGCGTGGCGATGGGCACTTCCACCGCCGGGATCTGCCCGATGATCGCCACCGACAACGGATCCGTGCCCACCGGCATGAAAGGTGGTGGCGCCTCCGGTAGTTGACCTGCCGCGTTCAACAGTGCACCACCGGCGGCGCTCAGCTCCTCGGGGTTCACCGAGAGCGGTGGTGGGGTGCCTCCGGTCGCCATATCGGCCTCCTAGAACCGCAGGTTCCGCAGGACGTCGTACACCCCGGCGATCCACAGCAGCATGGGGATCACGGCGGCGATCGTCGCCCCGTCCAACAATTCGAGAATCCGCTTGGTCACCGGCGAGATCCTCCGAACACCCTCGCTCGCACCGATGAGGATGACGGCGACCACCGCCAGCGCCGTGTACACCGCGAGCAGCAGCCAGGCCCGTTCCGGGTACCACAGGCACAGCCGCACCGTGACTCCGGTCGGGATCGCCACCGCCGCCGCCATCAGAGCCCACGCGCACCACCGCTCGGCGTACAGCCGGGAACGGAAGCCGCACAACATCGTCACCAGGACGGCGACGATCACGCTGTGCACGAAGAAGTGCCCTTGGACGACCACGGCGATCGAGCCCGCGGCGAGAATCAGTGCTCCCGCGCTCAGGAAGCCGATCAGCAGGCGTTTGGCCAGTCGGCTGCGCTCGGTCAACCGCGCCGCCGAACTCGGCACCGACGCGATGATCGCCTGCCACGTCTCGGATTCCTCGGACGCATCCGTCGTGGTCACCGGGTCCAGCAGCTCGTCGTTGGTCACCGTCTCACCCGGCGCCGGGATCGGCGGCAACGCGATCCGCGCCACGGCCACCGTCAGTTTCGCGGCGTTGGTGACCACGATCAGCCCGAAAGCGATCGCCCCGGCCGGAACCCAGCTGTTCCATCCGTAGCCGTACGCCACGGCGGCGATCGTCAGCGCCAGCGAGACGACCGCCAGAAACGCCGCGACTTCGGCCCGGCCGCGCGGACCGCCTCGGGTGGCCAGGACCATCAGCAGCACCAGCGCCCCGGCGCCCGCGACTTGCGGCGCGCCCAGGGACTCCACCCCGTCCGGCAACGGAACCGCCAACACGACGGCACCGGCGAGTGCCACCATCGACGACACCAGCAGGCTCTCGGCCATGTTCAAGTTGTCGAACCGCTTCTGGGCGAGCATGCTGCCGCCCGTCAGACCCAGGCCGAGCACGCCAAGGGCCACCGCCCACCACCAGTGGCGGCCGGTTGACTGCCACGACAGAACCCCCACCGTCGTGACCATCAGCGCCGCCAGCGGCAGCATCAGCCCGACGAAGCGGTACAGCGCGCCGCGGTCGAACTCCGGGGTCTCGTCGAGCACGGCGATGGCGTCGATGACGTCCTCGACCAACGGGCGGTACCGTTCGGTCCGGCTCACCGAGACGACGGTCAACAACGATCCATCGACCACGCCTGCGTCATCGAGGGAGTCGGTCAGCTTGATCGGTGGCGCGCCGGGACGGGCGAACGACCAGACTCCTTGGGCCTTGAAGTCGAAGCCCGCCAACACGTCTGCGGGTGTGTCGGCGAGGATGTCGGCCAGTACCGACACCGTCTCGTCGACGTAGGTCTCGATCGGCGCGGCCGACGGCAGCACCAGATCGGTCATCCGACGGCCGGTCAGGATCGTGACGCGGGTGGTCGACGGGCGCCCCGGCGTGGTGCCCGACGACGTCGGAGGGGCAACCGTTGCGGTCAACGCCGCTCAAGCCTGTCGAAGTCGTCGGACAGCGCCGCGGCCAACTCGACGATCCGGCGGGTGAATGTCTTGCCGAGCAGCCCCAATTGAATCTCGGTGCCCGCGGCGATGTGCTTGTCCCACGGCAGCACGATGACCCGTCCGGCAGGCACATGCCGCTCGAACTGTTGCACCAGGTCCTCGACGTCGATGTTCGGCTTGCCCGGGGTCACATGGTTGATCACGACACAGGACCTTCCGAGCAGGTCCTGATATCCGTTCTGCCGCAACCAGTCCATCGTGATCGCCGCCTGACGCGCTCCGTCGATGGATGCGCTGGCGACGATCACCAGTCCGGACACCGTCGAGAGCACCCCGCGGGCGCCCGGCTGGAACAGCCCCGCGCCGCAGTCGGCGAGCACCAAGTTGTAGTAACGGGAGACGATCTCGGTGGCGGCACGCCAGTCCTCGTCGTTGAACTCGCGCCGGGCGGCGCTGTACTCCTCCGAGGACAGCACCTCCAGGTTCGCGGCGTTCATGCTGGTGTAGGCCCGAATATCGTTGTAGCGCTTCAGTTCCTTGTCCGACAGCAGGTCCGCGATCGTCGCGGCCGACTGCCGGCCGGCGCGGTCGGCGAGATTGCCGCCGTCCGGATCGGCGTCGATGGCGAGGATCCGGTCTCCGCGGATGCTGGCGAGCGCAGACCCCAACGCGACGGTGACGGCCGTCTTACCGACACCGCCCTTGAGCCCGAAGACCCCGATGTGGTACGAGTCGCGGGCGTTGCGGCGGATCCGCGTGTGCAGGTCCAGTTCGTAGACCTCGTCGGGGGAGAGCCCCAGGTTGATCCTGGTCATCACGTAGAGCCAGTGCCGCCAGCCGCGTTGGGACGGCATCTTGACCGCCGAGCGCACCCCGACGTGGGAGAGCGCGTCGATGGCGCGGTGATTGCCCATCGTGGCCGCCGAGGTGGGTGCCGCCGGCGGTCGGTGATCGACGCTGTCGCCGTAGAACTGCGACGGCGGCGGCGCCGGTGCCGGCCGTGGCGCCGGGGCGGTCATCGGGCGCTGCTGCTCGTGGCGTGCCCCCGGCTGGGGCGTGGATTGTGGAGCACGCATCATCCCGTTGTTGGGCACCCGATGCTGCGGAGCCGCCTGCGGTGGCGGTTGCAGATCGTTGACCGGGCTCATCACCTCGGTGTGCCAGGACGGAGGTGCCTGCGCCGTCTGGGTGCGCGCAGATGCCGCCGGCATGGGCGGCGGGGTCGCGTCCCCGCTGGGTGGGTTCCCCGGCGGCACCGCGGTGTCCCGCCCTGCCGGCGTGGGGTCCCGGTCGGGATCCTCGTCGGCGGTTCGGACGGCATCCGGGGAGTGGAAGAGCCGGTCATAGTCGGCCGACATGTGCACCTCTCAAGGGGTTTCGGTGTGAAGCGAGCTGTGCACGCGGTGGGCGATCGCGGTCCCGGGACCGGTCGCCCACCGGCGTGGTGCAGCTGTTAGGTGAACATTCCCATCACGCTCTGCTCGGTGCCGCCCATGTCGACACCGGAGTCGCGAACCGCGTGCGCCAGGCTCTGCAGCGCCAGGTTCAGTTCCTCGGAGTTCTGGTTCCAGCGCTGCTGGACGGCCTCGTAGGACATCGCGCCGTCCCCGCGCCACGTGCCCTGGAGCCGGTTCAGTGCGCCCTGGCCCTCGGCGAGCAGGCCGTTGACCTTGCCCACGGCCGCGCTGATCTCACCGGAATCGGCTTCGATGCCGGCGAAGTTGTAGTTGATCGAGCCTCCGCTAGTCACAATGGTTCTCCTTAAGGTCTGAGGGTGTGGGCTACAGGACGTTGCTCATCGAGGCCGCGACGCGCGAGGAGTTGTCGGCGTCGGTGGCTTCGTACTTGATGCCGCTGATCTGGATGTTCTGCGAGATGTCCGTGAGCAGACGGATCTGCTGATCGGAGGCCTCCTGGTAACGCAGCAGCGCGGCCTGCGCCGCCCTGCCCGCATCCGGGGTATCCAGGTTGACTGCCAGAGCCGCGGCGGTGGACTCGACCTGGGCGCGCACCGCAGTGAGCTCGCCCGCGATCCGGTCGAATGTCCCCGCCTCTGTGGCTAACGACGCAACATTTGCCTCAAGTGCCATGTGATGACCTTCTCTCTGTTACCGGCGTTTCGGTTTCCCTGTGCTCTCGCCGTATCGGCGAGCCCTCCCGACCCCAGGCGGCCGGCAAGTCTGTGGTGGACGACTACCAGTCGTCGTCTTCGTCTTCGCTGAGGTCGTGCTCCAGCGGTGCGGGCGCGTTCAATCCGGGCTTGCTGCCACCGCTCCTGCCGCGCTGGCCCAGCATCCCCATCGGTCCGCCGGCGCCCATCCCGCCTCCGGCGCCGACAGGAGCCAGGCCGGCGCCGACGCCCGCACCGGCTCCCGCTCCGACCGACACGGCGTTCATCGTCGGCTGCAATCCTGAACCGACAAGGTTCGACATCAGTGGGGTCCGCGTAGCAGTACCGCCCGCACCGGGTAACGACGCGGCGCGCACCAGACCCGCACCGGCGGCAGCACCGTTCCCACCGATCGCTGGGTGGTTGGAAAACGGTGTGGCGCCCAGCATTCCGATCTGTGCCCCCTTGTCGCCACCGAATCCGCCCATCTGACCGAACAGCGAGGACATCTGCTGAAGCGGCTGCGTCAGCTGCTGGAACGGCTGCGTGACCCCCTGCATCATCTGCTGCGGGACCTGGCCCAGCGTCGAGCCCAACTGGGAGGCCATCTGCATGCCCATCTGCATTCCCTGCTGGGGGGCCTGCTGCAGCAGCTGGCCCTGCTCGGCTTGGGAGCGGCCCGAATTCGCGGCCTGATGCAGTGTCCCTTCGACCTTTCCGGCTTTCTGGTTGAGCTCGTCCAGCTTGCCGATGCTGCTCACCTTGGTGAACGTCGCATTGCGGGCGACGGCGGTCGCCATCCCGGGGGCGGCGCCGGCCAGTCCGGTGGCCAGCGCCGACTCGGCTCCGCCCGGCAGCACGATCGGCTTCGGCGGCGCCACCGGTTCGAAGGTCGAGTTCAGCATGGTCTCGGTCTCATAGGCGGTCATCACCGCGGCCGCCTGGTTCCACATCCGTACGTAGTCAGCCTCATTGACCGCGATCGGGACGGTGTTGACGCCGAGGAAGTTGGTGGCGTTGAGCACCGCGTTGGTGATGTGGTTCTGCTCGATCTCGGGCAACTGCGGGGTGCCGGTGGCCGCTATGGTCCACGCCGACGCCTGCGCCGACGCCTGGGCGGCCCGTTTGTGCGCCTGCAGCGAGAGCATTCGCAGCCACAACACCATCGGCATCGCCGCGGCAACCGCGCGCTCGCTGCCCATTCCCTGCCACATCTGGGCCAGCGAGGCGAGGCTGGCCGTCAGCTCATCGGCCTGCGTCTCCAGCGAGATCGCGAACGCCTCCCAGCCCGCCGCCGCCTGCAGCATCGGCACCGCACCGGCACCGGCCTGCAGCCGCGACGTATTGATCTCGGGAGGGAACGCTCCCCAGATCGGTGGGATGGGAATGCCGATGGCGGCCATGACTCAGGTTGCTCCGCTCAGATCAGCGTCGCGCCGTTCGCAGCGTCGACGGCCTGATACACCCCGGCGATCTCGATGACGGCGGCGCCCGCGCGCGCGATCTCCTCCTGCGCGAGTGCGTTGATGCCGAGGGTCTGCACGCCTTCGGCAGCGAAGTTCAACGCCGCCGCGGCCGAGACCTCATCAGCCCCTGCCGGGGCGAGCGCACTGACCTCGGCGGTGGCCGCGGTGCCCGTCGCAAGACCCCGCGCGCCGTTCGCGGTGACCTGCCCGCCGACGCCGACAGCACCCGGGTTATGACTCAATGGCTGCATTTGCTGTTACCTCGCTGGTCTAAACACATGGATGTCTTTAGTTGTGGAGTATCGGCACCGATACCCAGCGGGGATGCTTTTTGACCCCCCCGACAAAAATTGCCTTTCGGCTACTCTCCCATTTGCTGGAAAAGCACTTCCCAATATTAACCGCCGTCAGAGAGTGCTCGGAACACTTATTCTTCGGGCGGATCCACATACGCCGCCTGGATCACTTCCTTCACATCCGGTGTGACATAAAACGCCTGGCCAGGGGGCCTTTTCTTGACCACGATCTCGCGGGACGGAAAGTCCTGCTTCTCTCCGGACAGGAACATCGTCGGGGTGCCCGCCCCGTACGCGGTCCCGACGAACTTGTCCATCGTGGCCCGGCTCGCCTGGCTCATCTGGCACGTCACGACCAGGTGCAGACCGATGTCGGCGGCGGCCGGCAGCAACGGCGCCAGCGGGGCCATCGGCGACAGCATGCCGCCGGCGGCGGTGATCATGTGCCAGTCGTCGACCAACAGCACGACGTCGGGTCCGGTCCACCACGACCGCTGCCGCAGCTGCGACGGGGTGAGGTCGGTCGGCGGTAGCCGCTTCACCAGGTTCGACACCAGCGCCCTGATCGACTCCTCCAGCACGCTGTGGTTGCGGTTGATCCCGCCGGCGGGCAGCAGATGGGTCTCAGGCACCGCCTCCAGCAGACCGGACCGATAGTCGGCCACCATGAACCGGACCTGCTGCGGAGTGTTGCGGGCACAGATCGCTCGCGCGATCGCGTGCGCGATGGTGGTCTTGCCGGACTTGGCCGCACCGAAGATCAGGTGGTGCGGGGTGGTGTGCATATGGTTGTGCGCCACCGTGAGGTCCGATTCGCGCACGCCGACCGGGATCGTCCAGCGCGTCCGGTAATCCGCGTCCGGACCGGGCGGGTTCGGATCCAGCTCGTTGAGGTAGATGCGGCTGGGCAGCACCCGCACGCGCGGGGCTTCCTCGGTGTGACGCGCCGCGATCTCCTTGACGGCCGCGGACATTGCGGGCACCAGTCCCTCGGCGCTGTGCACGCCGTCCAGCCGGGGCACCCCGATCATCAGGTGGTGCTTCTCGGTCGACACGGCCCGTCCTGGGCGGTTGATCGGGATCTCGCGGGTGATCCGGTCGATCTGGGTCTCGTTGACGTCGCCCAGCCGGAATTCGATCTTGGTGCCGAGGTAGTCGCGCACCCGGGCACGCAGTTCCGTCCAGCGCGGAGTGGAGATCATCGTGTGCACGCCGTAGGCCAATCCCTGCCCGGCGATGTCCTGCACGGTGGCTTCCAGTTCGGTGAACTCGGCTGCGAACGCCGGCCAGCCGTCGATGACCAGGAACACATCCCCGAAAGGGTCCGCCGACGCCGGGTGATCGGGGTTGTCCCGCATCTGCCGGTAGTCGGCCATGGAGCCGACCCGGTACTCCTTGAACGTCTGCTCACGTTGCCGCAGAACGGCTTTCACCTCGGCGACCACACGGTTGACCCGGTCCGGCTCGGCCCGGGTCGCCACGCCACCGACATGTGGCAGGTCCTCGATGTACATCAGCCCGCCGCCGCCCATGTCGACGCAGTAGAACTGAATCTGGCGCGGGGTGTGCGACGCCGATGCCGACAGGATGAACGTCTGCAACAGCGTCGACTTACCCGTCTGAGGAGCCCCGCCGATCGCGATGTTGCCTGCGGCGGTGGTGACGTCGATACCCCACACCTCCTGCCGGTGCCGGCGGGGCTCGTCCATGATGCCGAGCCCGATCCGCAACGGCCGCCGCTCGTAGTCGCGCGCGATCAGCTCGTTGACCGGTGTGGGATCGGCCAACGGCGGCAACCACATCCGGTAGGCATGATTCTCACCGGTGGTCAGCTGCTCGAGGACAACTTCGCGCAGCACCTTCTGCCCGGACTCGACCGTCATCAGCTCACCCTCGCATCCATGATCGGCGCCGTGGTGAAGCGGTGGATACGGATGTTCTTGTCGGCATGCGCTTTCGGAGCCTCGTCGTCTCCCGCGCTGACCACGGTGGGCACATACGGATTGCCGGTGTAGACGCTCTGGAACTTCACCGGATCCTCCATGCCGATCCGCAGGAAGCCGACACCGCTCTCCTTGTTGGTGATGTACTGCGCTTCGGGTGTGCCGATCACCGCTTTGGACTCCGCGGAGCTTGTGGTGCGCAACGCGATTCGGTAGGTGAGGTTGGGCTCGAGCTTGTCGATGCGGGTGCCGCCGGTGTTCAGCGATTGCGTCGCCAGCAGCAGGTGCACGCGCAGCGACCGGCCGACGCGGCAGATCCGGTCGAACAACCCGATGAAGTCCGGATGGTTCTGCAGCAGTTCGGCGAACTCGTCGACCACCACGAAAAGCGTAGGCAGCGGCGGAAGATCGGCTCCCCGCTCGCGGTGCTTCTCGTATTCGGCGACGCCGGACAGCGCACCCGCCGCGCCGACCTGCATGCCCGCCTGCCGCAGGATGGACTGCCTGCGGTCGAGTTCACCGGTGAGCACCTCACCCATGCGGCTGACCAGCTCGGCTTCTTCCTCCATATTGGTGACCACCGCCGCGGTGTGCGGCAGTTTCTCCATGCCGAGGAAGGTCGATCCGCCTTTGAAATCGGTGAGCAGCAGGTTGATCTGGTCGGGGTGATGGGTGGCCGCCAGCGACAGGATCAACGTGCGCAGGAACTCCGACTTGCCGGAACCGGTGGTGCCGATGAGCATTCCGTGCGGGCCCGCGCCGAACTCCGCACCCTCCTTGATGTCCAGGTACATCACGTCGCCGGTCTTGAGTTCGTGGCCGAACGGGATCCGGAGCCGGTCCCGGTCGGTGTCGGTGAACATCCGCCAGCGCGCCGGGGTGACCTCCTCGACCGATTGCGCCCCGACGATCTCGTGCCATTCGGTCGCGACCTTCTTCTGCACCCGGGTGCCCTTGTCGATGATCGTCCCGGTGATCGACCACCCTGCCAGCTTGCGGGCCACCCGCTCGGCCTGCCGCGGGGCGATCCCGTCAACCTGACTGGTTACCTGCCGGAACGACGCACCGGGCAGTTTGTCGTCGGCGGTGCCGTCCTCGTTGACCCGGATCCGGTAGGCGGAGCGATGGTTACCGAGCGTGATGACAGTGACGCCGGAGCGCCCGTCCATCGGGAAACCGGCTCTGCCGCCGGTCAGGTCGATGACCACGACGTACGGTCCGCTCGGGGTCGCGTCGGCGGTGTGCGGGCCGCGCGCGGCCAGGTCGCTCAGCGCGTCCGGTCGGGTGAACACCATGCGGGTGGCGCCCGCGGCGTCGGTGTCGGACTGATGCTGCAGGTGGGGCAGCCACTTCAGCCACGCCCAGGCCGGATCCTCGGGGTTGTCGGTGAGCACCCGCATCTGCAACATGTCCGGCGGATGGAACACCGCCAGGTGGCAGATCATCGCGCGGAGCAGCGCCGCCGAGCCCTCGGGGTCACCGCCGATGGCTATCGTCGGAAATGTCTTCAGCTGCACCAGTTTCGGGCAATCGTGAATCAGCCCATGCGTGCGCAGGAACTTGGTCACCCACATGTGGCTGACCGGCTCCAGATGGGGCTGCGGAGCGCCGGCGGGTCCGGCGAGCTCGGCGCCGACCGCGGGCTTGAGCAGCCGGTCGACGGCGGGTTCGGAGCCCAGCCCGATCCTCGTCGCCGCGTAGAAGTCGTGGTTGGACGGTCGTGACCACTGCCGGTGCGTACCGACGATCGACAACAGATCCTCGGGATGCGGCCCGTGATAGTTGAAGAACGTGACCTGAGCCGACGCCGAGGACGTCACCCGGGTGCGCAATCCGGCCAGATAGCGCAGGTACTCCTTGCGGTCGGCGTTGATCTCGGGCACCTTCTTGCCGCCGCTGCCGCCACCGGCCATCAGACCCACCGCGCCCATCACCACCATCAGCGGCATCATCAGCATGTACGGCGAGAAGGCGCGCAGCCCACCGAAGATCAGGATCGCGATCATCCCGAGCATGCAGCCGCCCATCACCCAGGGCAGCGCCTTCTGCATGCCCGACGGCGGGATGTCGACGCCGAGATCCTCGGGCGGGGTGACATTGATCTCCCCGGGCGTCAGACGCGGTCCCCGCTTGATGATCGGGGTGAACTTGCGTGTGGTCATCCTCCGCCTCCAGTGCGTGCGCCCGCCACCGCGGCGTCGCCCCCGGCGCGTCGCGGATTCGGGTTCGGCGGCAACGTGTCGTGCTCCACCAGCGCCGCCTGCTGCGAGAGCACCGGGCCGTCGACCAGCAGACTCACCACCTGCCATGGAGCAGTGCGCGGCGAGGACAGTCCCAGTTTCGCCGCGGTCTGCTCGTCGGGCAGGCCGTAGCGCACCCCTTGCGGATCGATGTAGTAGAGGTTCTCGCCGTAGCGCGGATCCGGCGACTGGAGCCGGATGTACTGCCCGCCGTCGATGTAGACCGTCGCGTCGCCGGTGATCTGGTCGATACCGGAGCGCAGCATCTGCGGGGAGAGCGGAAGCCGACGGCCGGCGATGACCGTCATCTTGGGCGTCTGGTCCCCGGCGACCCGCTGCCAGGCCCAGCACAGCGTCGGAACCTCTTGGCGCGGCAGCATTTCCATCGGCGCATCGGGCAGCGGGGAGGAATAGACCTGCTCCGGAACGCGGGCAACCGCGCTGGACTCCAGCGATGGCGGCTCGATCAGCCCATAGGAGTTGGTGGCGCGCAGAGCAGCCGCGGTCGTGTTGTTGACCTTCGCGACACCGTTGGGCAACACCAGGTAGTGCTGTTCGTCGGAGTCGGTCACGGTCACGAACACGGAACCGACCACCAGCTCCGGGGGCAGACCCACCGAGTTCGGGGTGCCGCCAGCCGGGATGTCGGGCAACCGCCACGGGCCGGCGTTGGGCAGCGCGTTGAACAAGCCTTCCGAGATCGGGGTGGACCGCGCGGTCACTGGGATGCCCACCGCAGAGGTCACCGCCCGGTCGGCCATGTCGACCAGGTGCCGGCCGCTCGCGGTGACCAGCCAGTCCTGATCTTTGAAGGAGACCAGCATGCCCTGCTCCGGACGCATCGCGGCGACGGACGCGTCCAGCGCCAGCGGGGTGATCAGCACCGAGGACTGCACCGCAGGCGCCACGCTGTCCGGTTTGATGACGGTGTCGCACAACGTCCACTGCGAATCCGGTGACGACGTGACCGGGGTGGCGTACGGCGCACCCGGGATGCCGACGGATTGTCCCTTGGGCATCTTGTCGAGTTCTTCGGACTTGACCGCGACCGGAGTCCGACCCTCGCCGAGGATGAGACGCGCCGAGGTCAGGTTGTAAACGGGGCGGAGCTGGCTGCTGTCGGGCAGCACGATGAAGAGCTGGTTGGTGGTGCGGTCTACGAGAAGCGTGTCACCGCCGCGCTTTCCGAGCGGTTTGAAGTATGCGAGCAGCACCGCGCCGACGCAGATCAGCACCGCGAGGACGATTCCGGCCGTCACCGCGCGGCTGTAGAACTGCAACGGATCGTCGAACATGCGCGTATCACGTCGCACGATCGCGTGCTCGACGCGGCGAAGCAGGAACCGCCAGCCGCTGACCTGCACCTTGGTGGTGAGCCGGAATCCCGCCATGACCTACTCGCTGATGTTCATTCGTCCGTGCACCGATGCGATCGCCGCCACCATGTCCTCGCCGTTGATCTCGCTGAGCTGTTCGACATCGAGGGCGTCGAAGTCCAGCGACCGGGCCAGCCGCATGTCCCGGGTCTGTTCGCCGGCCTCCACCAACTGGCGGGCGTACCGCCCATTGCCCGCCACGTCCAGTGCCGGCTTGCCGCTGGACGTGCTGCGGCTCAGCAGCGTCGCGGCTTCCAGCACGTGCTTGGCCGCCTCGTCGCTCAGGCTCGAATCATTGCCGGCGGCGATCACTCTGGCGATGTCGACGATCTCGTCGGGAGAGTACGAATCGAACTCGATCCGGGTGGAAAAGCGGGACCGCAGGCCCTCGTTGACCTCCAACAGCCGGTCGATGTCGTTGCCGTAGCCGGCGATGATCACCACCAGCCGGTCACGGTCGTTCTCCATCCGGGCCAACAGTGTGTCGAGCGCCTCCGTGCCGAACGGGTCGGTACGGCCGTCGCGTTCCTGCACCAGTGTGTAGGCCTCGTCGATGAAGAGCACCCCGCCCATCGCGCGGTCGATGGTGCGGGCGGTCTTCACCGCGGACTGGCCTTCGTACTCGGCGACGAAATCCTTCCGGGAGGTCTCTACCAGCTTGGGTTCGGCGATCACGCCGAGGCCGGCCAGGATGTTGGCCACCACGCGGGCGATCGTCGTCTTGCCGGTTCCGGGTGGTCCGGTGAAGATCATGTGCTTGGACGCCTGGGCCACCTTCATTCCGCGGGCGGCACGCACTTTCGCCATCTGCGTGGCCGCCCGGTATCGCTCGATCTGCTCCTTGACCCGGGTCAGGCCGATCTGGCGGTCGAGTTCGGCCTGCGCGTCGGCCAGCAGCTTCTCCCGCCCGGAGTTGTCGGCCACCACGCTGGACGGGTCCCACGGGTCCCGCCGCGAGGCGATCTGCTCGGCCGTGGTGGTGGGCAGCCGGTATGCCGGATCCCGCAGCGCCGCAGCCACTTCAGCGGACGGATGGGAGGCCTGCAGCCACTCGAGCAGGCGCACGGCGGCTTCCTCGTTGCCGAGCGCTCGATAGGCCATCGCGGAGTACCACGCGATCGCCTTGTTGCACGCCTGCCCGGCCGGGGCCGAATTGGCCTCCACCAGACGGCGTTCGGCTTCGGTGAACAGGCCGAGGTTGGCCGCGGCCACACCGTGGGCCACCAGCGCGGCTCCGGCGAGGAACTTGTCAGGCCATGCGGTGCCCGCGCTGCGCACCTCGTCGATCACGTCGGTCCAACGCTGCGCAGCACCATAGATGACCGCCTTGACCCACGCGATCAGATGCTCGCCGCCGGCGGCGGGCGCATCGTCGAGGGCTTCCATCGCATCGGCGTAGTTGCCCAGCGCCGCCTCACTGACCGCGAAGCCCAGCGTGATCGCCAACGGGGAATTGACCGGATAGGTGATGTCGCCGTACATGCCGCCGATCGGAACGCGGGCACCGAGACTGTTCATCGACAGCTCGGCGGTGCCCGCGAGTTGACCGAAGTTGTTGCGGGAGTACCACGCCCGGAACATCGTCACGCGGTCGGTGTCACCGCATCGGATCCGGCCTACCCACGCGTCGCATGCCGCCTCATCAGCGGTGGTGATCTCGGTGAACAACTCCAGTGACCGCGCCTGGGAGGTGGGCAGCAATCCCACCGCGGTCCCGAAGATGCCGGCCAGGTGTTCGGTCATTCGTCACCTGCGTAACGGGTCGTGAACAGTTCGGCGCGGGCCGCCTGTGCCTGTTCGGGAGTGGGCAGATCGAGGTCGCGGGTGAGGAAGTCGCGGGTGGCCACATTGTCGTGGCCCTGCTGCCTCATCCCGTCCAACATGAACGTGTACTGGGCGGACCTGGCGTCCTGGGTGGCCAGGCCGGCGATGACGACGATCTCGTCGGCGAGTACCGCTTCGGGGAGCTCCGCGGCCTTCGGCGACAGATCGACCTGGTGCACGCGACCGTCCATGTACGTCGTCACTGTCACGGTGCCCGGCGGATTGGTGACGGTGAAGGTCGGCATCGGGTCGGCGTCAACGGAGGGGTCGAGACCGAACGCGGACAGAGCATCGCCGGGCTCGTCATCGTCTGCCGCGTAGTCACCGAGAATCACACTGAGGTCGGTCTCGCCCTGCGACCGGGCGAGGCTGAAGTCCAGCGCCGCCAGATCGTCGTGCTCCCCGTCGTCGGGGTTCGCGGGCGGAGGGTTGGCCACCGTGTCTGTCGCCTTTCTCAATCCGAGTACGCGTTGTCGAGCGCGTCCATGTGGTCGAACCACGCCTGGGACGGAAGGAACTGCATCAGGCCGTCGAGGGCTCGCTGCAGGTTCTCCTGGGAGCCGGGGAGGAAGCTTCCGTACAGCTCGCGGCCGACCTGCCGGGGGATGGAGACGATCCGGCCGTGGCCGGAGTCCAGCACGCCGGCGCCCACCCCGGCCTCGGAGTAGGTCCCGCCGGGGTGACGTTCGGTGGCGGTGATCTCCACCCAGCTGTCGGGGTCGGCCGTCGCCTCGGCGTAGATCTTCGCCGACAGCGGCGGTTGCCCGTACCTGCCGATCTGCTCGGCGGTACGGGCTTCCACGAGCTTGGCCGCGATGCCCGTCAGTGGTTCGACGTTGGCAGGCTCGGCCTCACCGATCACGACGGTCACCATCGCGGCCAGACCGATCTGCGGCGCCACCCGCTGCAGCACGAGCATCTCGTCGTCGCGGGCGGCCACCACGTGGCGCTCGCCTTTCCGGCAGACCACGAAACGGACCATCTTGCCGCCGAGATCCCGGCGCCACCACCGGCAGTCCAGCGTGCGATCGGGACGGCTCAATGCGTCGACCATCGCGGCGACCTCCGGATGTGGATCGCCGTAGGCGGTCAGGATGCCCTGAGCGGTCAGGTCTCGGGTCACCTGATCCCACACGATCTTGCGCTGATCCTCGTAAGGGATGTTGGGCCGGATTCCCAGCGACAGCGGGAAGTCGACCAAGTGCAGCAGGTCGGCGATGACGAGCATCCCGTCGATCGTCACCTCGACACCCACCACATCGTCGTAGTGGGTGGGTTCGCCGTCTCCGAAGAACGGACTCGCCATCACCGGGGCAGACCGCGCCGGCGGACGGCGGATGCGTGGCCGACGGCGGTGCCGAATTTGCCCGCCGCGTGTTGACCGCCGAACTTAGCCATGGTCTGGTCCCCTTCCCATCGGCAGCGTACCAGCGGTGCAGGGCCCCCACGGACACTTTTTTGCTCGCCGCGGATGGACCCAGAGTTCACCCTGAACGGCCGTACAGCAATGGCTACCGATAGCGGGAACTGCACCATTGCCACTCCCGCTAACGTTCTCGGCCAGGGACACGAGGCCGTTCGGATGCACTTGCCGGAGGTCGGCACCGCCCCACGTACAGCCGCACCAGCCGGCGTCAGCCCCTCCCCATCGCAACGTCTATGAGTTTGCTGAAAATTGCGCACGGTTAGTCTGGTGCGGCGATGCCATAAACACCGAAGAGGAGGCGTGTGGTGACCGACCGCGATGATGTTCGGCGGGACCACCCGACCGATCCCGGCGACCCCACCGAACAGACCCGGATGATGCCGCCCCCGGTCCCGGCCCGGGCGGCGGATGCCCACCGCCAGCCCACCCCGCCTCGGCCCGCACCGCAGCGTCGAGCCGACGGTCGTCCGCCGCAGCGCCCGCAGGGCTGGGTACCGCAGCCGCCTCCTCCGCCTTATCCCCCACCCGCCGAGGAGCCCTGGACCGCGCCCCAGCCGACGACGTTCGCCGACTGGATCCGCCCCGACGAGCTGGTCCCCGCCCGTAAGACCGCCCCGGGGGGCGGGTGGCGCCGGGCTGTCTACAAGGCCAGTTTCGGACTGATCAACCTCGGCCCGTCACAGGAGGACAAACGCATCGCCGCACTCGAGGCCGTCATCCGGGGCCCGCTGCGCGGCAACTTCAAGATCGGCGTGATGGGCAAGGGCGGCGTCGGCAAGACCACCGTGTCCGCGGCCATCGGATCGGTCCTGGCCGAGCTGCGCCAGGACGTCCGCGTCGTCGCCATCGACGCGGACACCGCGTTCGGAAAGCTGGGCAGTCGGGTCGACCCGAAGGCGCAGGGGTCGTTCTGGGAGCTCGCCGGCGACCAGCACCTCGACACCTTCGCCGATGTCCGGAACCGGCTGGGCTGCAATGCCGCCGGGCTTTTCGTGCTCGCCGGTGAGGGCACCCCGGCACGCCGTCGGGTGCTCGATCCGGCGATCTACCGTGAAGCGGTCGCCCGCCTCGACCGTCACTTCACCATCTCGGTCATCGACTGCAGTTCCACGATGGATTCGCCGGTGACCCAGGAGGTGCTGCGCGACCTCGACGCGCTGGTCGTGGTGTCCTCGCCGTGGGTCGACGGCGCGGCCGCGGCCGGTCAGACCCTCGACTGGCTGGCCGCGCGCGGCATGACCACCCTGCTGCAGCGCACCGTGGTGCTGCTCAACGATTCCGACGGCCACGCCGACAAGCGCACCAGAAAGCTTCTGACGCAACAGTTCTCTTCACATGGCCAGCACGTCATCGAGGTGCCGTTCGACGGTCAGCTGCGGCCCGGCGGGGTGATCGACGGGACGAGTGAGATGTCGGCTCCGACCCGGAAGAAATTCGTCGAGGTGGCCGCCGCGCTGGCGGGGTTCTTTCCCGCGCAGGTCACGCGATCTGGCTGACCAGCGCCTCGATCGCGGCGATGTCGGTGGCCGAGAGGGCTTCGTCGGCCTCGGCCTGCTGGATCGTCTGCTCGGAAACGCCTGCCGCCTGCGCGGTTTCGGCGACCGTGAGGTTGGCCCCGCGCCGAGCCGCGTAGAGCCGCTGTCCGAGCGTGGCCAGCGGTGCACGGGCGGCCCGCAGCATCAGGTCGTCGTACAGGCCGCGGACCGTGCTGAGCGCCTTGATCAACGCCGGTGTCACGCGGCCGATGCGCGCGGCCCGGGCGGCCACCGCTTCGAGCTGCCGGAGATCGGCCAGGATCGCGCTGACCCGGGGCACGAACGTGCTGTCGTCCTCGGGCGGCAGTGACGCCACCGTCGCCCCGAACGCGTTGACGGCGGTGATCACCGCCTGGGCGATCAGCGACACCTCGTCACTGCCGGCCGGGGACCCCGGCCCCGCAGCACTCGGTGCGGCACCGGGCCGCACCGGCTCACCCCGCCGGATCGCGGCGATGGCGCCGGGTGGCCACTGCAGGATCTCCTCGAGCCGCGCCCGCGTCCGCTCCCGCGGCCAGCTGCGTCCCTTCTCGAACGCGATCAGCGCGCCGGCGTTGATGACGCCGTCGGCGGCGAGACTGCGCTGGCTGATGTTCAGTTCGCGCCGGCGGGCCGCGGCCGCCGCGCCGGCCCGGACCATGCCGGGGTCCAACGCACCGGTCGACTCCTCGACCGGCTCGGCGTTCGTCATCACCCGGGTCCCTCAGCTGTGTGGTCGGCGCACTCTCGTGGTGCGCGTCGTAGTGAGCAATGTAGTGGCGTACCGGGGCGCCGAACGCGCCGGGGCATGTCCAAACTACATCACTTCTTCGGTCTATACCGCATCAATGCAACAGATTTTCGCCCGTTCTCAAGACGCTCGCTGAGCGGCATTCCCGCTGGAAAACGAGGCTAAGTCGGCCGAAGGCACCGTGCTCCCGACAGGTAACTGCCGCACTAACTGTTGCACTGCTACGGTTTGGTCGGTTACGTTGTCCTCCATCGCGGCGACCCCGCCGCAGCGCACAGAGGAGCACAACGATGAACGCAAAGTCGTGGGACGACACGCCGGTCGGCGAGTGCACCAGGGACCCCGAGCGCTGGACCACCACCGCGGACGACGAGGCGAAGGCGATTTGCCGTTCCTGCCCGCGGCGCTGGCTGTGCGCCCGGGAGGCCTGCGAGTCGCCGCGCGCTGAAGGCCTGTGGGCGGGCATATACGTCCCGGAGGGCGGCCGTGGCCGGACCTTCGCGTTGCGCCAGCTCAAGTCGCTGGCCGAGCAGAACGGCTACCCCGTCGGAGAGCGCCGGGTCTATTACGCCGAAAGTGCGTGACGAGCGGCTCGTCCGCCGCCGGGCTCGGGGGGTCGGCGGCGGACGCGGCCCGGAATACATCCGGACGCCCGCCCGTTACACCATCCGACGGTGCCGGGCATGCCCCGGGCCCCATACACAATCGTCGCTTCGAGCGACCACTCGCCGAGAGGCGCAGGCGGCACCGTCACCGCCCACCTGGTTTCTCTTCACCAGGTGTCGATGAACCGGCTCCCCACAGGAGCCGGTTTTTTCGTGCCCATCTCCGCTGCGGCGAAGGTGGCGGCGATCACCGCGCGGGTCTCGGCCGGGTCGATCACATCGTCGATCTCGAACAGCATCGCGGCATTCAGCGCCTTGGCGTTCTCCTGCGCCGCCGCGGTGGCCACCCGGACGCGTTCCTCGCGCTCCCGCTCATCGTCGATCGCGTCGAGCTCCTTGCGCATCCCCAGCCGGACCGCGCCCTCCAGCCCCATCGGACCCAGGTGCGCGCCCGGCCACGCCACCGTCAGCACCGGCTCGTGCAGGCTGCCCCCGGCCATCGCCTGCGCGCCCAGCCCGTACCCGCGGCGCAGGATCACCGCGACCATCGGCACGCGAAGTGCGGCGCCCGCCACCAGCATCCGCGACGCGCGGCGCACCAGCGACTCCGCCTCGGCGGCCGGGCCCACCATGTAGCCCGGGCAGTCGATCAGCGACACCACCGGCAGCCCGAACCCGTCGCACAGCTGCAGGAACCGGGCGGCCTTGTCCGACGCGGCCGCGGTGATGGCGCCGGCGGTGAAGCGGGTGTCGTTGGCGATCACCCCGACCGGCCTGCCCTCGATGCGCGCCAGCGCGGTCACCATCTCGCGGGCGAACTTCGGCCGCAGGAACGTCACGGAGTCCTCGTCGGCGAGGGTCTCGATGACGGGTGCGACGTCGTAGGCGCGGCGGGCACGTTCGGGCACCGTGGTGCGCAACACGGTCTGGTCCGGCGCGGTCCACGCGTCGACCGGGCCCGAGAAGTAGCCGAGCAGCTTCTTGGTCTCCGCGACGGCGGCGGCTTCGTCGTCGACGACCACGTCGACGTTGCCGTTGGGTTCCTGCGTCGTCATCGGCCCGACCTCGTCGGGTGGCACGTCACCGAGGCCGCCACCGGCGATCATCGCCGGCCCACCCATGCCGAGCGAGGCGTCGCGGGTGGCGACGATCAGATCGGAAGCGCCTGCGATGACGGCGTTTCCGGCGAAACAGCGGCCGTTGACGATCGCGATGCGCGGCACGACGCCGGAGAGTTTGGCCCACAGCGCGAACGCGCGGGTGTCGAGTGCGGAGACCACGGGGTAGTCGGTGTCGCCGGGGCGGCCGCCGCCACCTTCGGCGAAGAACACCGTCGGCAGCTGCATGCGCTCGATCAGCTCGAACAGCCGGTCCTTCTTGCGGTGGCCGAGCGCGCCCTGGGTGCCGGCGAGCACGGTGTAGTCGTAGGACAGCACTGCGCAGGGACGCCCGTCGACGCGGGCGGTGCCGGCCACCAGTCCGTCGGCGGGGGTGCGGGCGACCAGCTCTTCGACGTCGCGGCGCATCCGCTGCGGCGCGATGGCAAACCGGCCGTACTCGACGAACGTGCCGGGGTCGACGAGATCGTCGACGTTCTCGCGGGCGGTGCGGCCACCGCGGGCGTGCCTGCGTTCCACGGCGTCCGGACGCGCCGCGTCCTCGGTGAGCGCGCGGCGGCGCCGCAGCTCGGCCAGGTCGCCACGGATCGCTTCCCGGTCAGACGTCGGGTCCGGGTCAGGCATCGAGTTCGGGTTGCGTATCGAGTTCGGCGATGGCAGTGGCGATCTCGGCGAGCAGGGCGTCCACCTGCTCCTCGTTGAAACCCCGCTTGCCGAACGGCGGCTTGTTGAAGCGCACGTTGCGCACATCCTCGGCGCTCAGATGCCCGCGCCCGTCCAGGCGGCGCGCGCACAACGCCAAAAAATCGGTGACCGCCTTCTCGTTGTAGCCGCGCTTGCCCCACGGCGGCTTCTCGAAGGTGATGCTGCGCAGATAGTCGGCCGTGACGGCGCCGTCGCTCATGGCGTCAGAGTAGTGCCCGAGTTATCCACAGGGCGGGCGGTCGGCCCCTGGGGAATGTCGGGCCGCGGGCATAGCGTGCGACTATGACGAACTGGATCAACACGGTCAGCCGCGACCACGTCGAGCGCGGTGTTCGCGGCCGTTTCACTCAGGCCAACCACGGCAAGCCGCACATGCTGCGCAAGATGTGCCGGGGAGACTGGATCGCCTTCTACTCCCCAAAGACGGCCCACCCCGACGGGGAACCGCTGCAGGCGTTCACCGCGATCGGACGGGTCGCCGACGACGAGCCCTATCAGGCAGAGATAACGCCGGACTTTCAACCGTGGCGTCGCAATGTGGACTTCCTCGACTGTGTCGAGACGCCGATCCGGCCGCTGCTCGACGATCTCGACTTCATCGAGGACAAGTCCCGCTGGGGGTACAAGTTCCGCTTCGGCGTCTTCCGGATCGATGACCACGACCTCGAGGTGATCCGCGCTGCGATGGTCCGCTCGAGAGCAGAGGAGACTACTGTGAACACATGAGCAACACCGATCTGGCGCCTCCCGAAATCAATTGTGCTGCTGCGGGATTCGCCGATGTGCTGCATCCGCGGGAGGTCCCGCTGGGCGGTCCGCGGGCCATCCGGGTCCGGCGCACGCTTCCGCAACGGGAACGCTCGCTGATCGGCGCGTGGTGCTTCGCCGATCACTACGGCCCGCACAACGTGCGCGCAGGCACGGGTATGGACGTGCCCCCGCACCCTCACACCGGGCTGCAGACGGTGAGCTGGCTGTTCAGCGGCGAGGTCGAACACCGTGACAGCGCCGGCGTGCACGCGATGGTGCGGCCGGGTGAGCTCAACCTGATGACCGCGGGTGCGGGCATCTGCCACTCCGAGGTCTCCACGGCGTCGACGACCGTGCTGCACGGCGCGCAGCTGTGGGTCGCGCTGCCCGAGTCCGACCGCGACACCGGCCGCGACTTCGCGCACTACGCGCCCGCTCCTGGGCACACCGGCGGCGTGACCACCAGGGTGTTCCTCGGCGAACTCGACGGCCACCGCTCACCCGTGCACACCTTCACCCCGCTGCTCGGGGCGCAGTTGGACCTAGGGCCGGGCGTCGACATAACCCTCGACATCGACCGGGATTTCGAACACGGCGTGCTCGTCGACCAGGGCGACGTCCAGGCCTGCGGCTCCCGCCTCGCCGTCGCCGACCTCGCGTTCCAGGGCGCCGGCCACCACCGGCTGCACCTGCACAACCGCGGGGACACCCGGGCCCGGGTGTTGCTGCTCGGCGGCACCCCGTTCACCGAAGAACTGATCATGTGGTGGAACTTCGTCGGTCGCAGCCACGACGACATCGCCAGATACCGCGAACAGTGGCAGAACCACGACGACCGCTTCGGCGCCGTCGAGGGTTACCGGGGCACCACGACCAGACTGCCCGCGCCACCACTGCCGAACGCCACCCTGCGTCCCCGCCCCCATCCTGGGGTATAGAGGAGGCCATGACCACCGACAAGAACGGCGCCCCCACCGAGGTCACCGACGACTCGGATCGCTTCACCATCTCCGTCGACGGCACGAAAGCCGGCTTAACCGAGTACATCGACCACGACGGACAGCGCATCTTCCCGCACACCGAGATCGACGACGCGTTCAGCGGGCGCGGCCTGGCGACGATTCTGGTGCAGCAGGCGCTGGAGGCCACCCGTGCCGCAGGGCTGCGGATCGTGCCGGTGTGTTCGATGGTCGCCGGCTTCATCGACAAGCACCCCGAGTTCAATGACCTCGTCGATCCCGTCACCGCCGACGTCAAGCGGATCCTGTCCCGGCGCTGACCGCGACACCACCGGTGGGCTGCACTGAGCCGACCCGGGCGCGGCCGCTATCGTCGCCGCGGTGAGCAGCCGGGCTTTCTTCGTCGCCGACGGTGGCGCGTTCCGTCCCACCGACTGGGCCCGCGGCCCCTGGGGCCAGACCATCAGCGGCAACTACGTCGGTGGGCTGCTCGGCCACGTCATCGAGCGGGACGCCGGAGATCCCGAGCTGCAACCGGCCCGCCTCACCGTCGACCTGTTCCGGCCGGCCGCGCTCGCCGAACCCGTGCGTGTGCAGACCACCGTGGTCCGGGAGGGCCGGCGCCTCAAACTGGTCGACGCCGTCATGACGCAGTCGGGCGCCGTCGTCGCCCGGGCGAACGCCCTGTTCCTGCGCCGCGGCGAGCAGCCGCCGGGCGAGCGGTTCAGCACCCGAGTGACGATGCCGCCCATCCCGTCCCACGCCGACTCCGTTCCCGACGACATCGTCACGGTGGTGTGGACTTACGGCAAGGACGGTGACACCCCCAGCCTGGGGCTCGGCGCGTGGGCGCACGAGGGCCCGAAGTACATCTGGACCCGGGAACTGGGCCCGATCGTCGGCGACACCGAGCTGACACCGTTCACGCGGGCGGCGCTCGCCGGTGACATGGCGAGCTCACTGACCCACTTCGGCGCCGACGGGCTGCCGTTCATCAACGCCGACTACACGCTGACGCTGAGCCGGCTGCCGGAAGGGCCCTACCTCGGACTGGCTGCGCTGACCCACGACAGCCACGCCGGTGTCGCGACCGGCACCGCGGTGGTGGTCGACGAGGTCGGACCGATCGGCACGGCGACGGCCACCGCGCTGGCCAACCCCGGGTTCAACCCGCCGCGCGCGTTCAGCTGAGGTGGCGCCCGCTCAACTGAGGTACTGTGCGGTGCTGCCCGACACCGGCATGCCCTGCATGCCGAGCTTGCGGTGATCCCAGCTGCGCATCCGGGACGGCACGACGCGTACGCAGATCCGGTTGTTCATCATCTGGTCGACGAACGGGCGCATCTCGTCGGTGTAGGGGCCGGTGTAGCGCTCCCAGACGCTGATGCCCACGCGCAGTGAGGTTTCCGGGTCGTCGTAGATCTCGGCCTGACCGTCGATCGACACGCCGCGCAGCGTGTCGTAGGACAGGCCGTCCTCGATCATCACCGTGATCGTCGGATCCCGGCGCAGGTTCACGGCCTTCTGCGACTTGGCCTTGGTCTCGAACCAGATCTCTCCGTCGAGGACGGCGTACCACATGGCGACCAGGTGCGGCCTGCCGTTCGGCAGCACGGTAGCCATGGTCGCCGTGCGGCTGCGTTCGATGAACTCGGTGATCTCGTCGTCGGTCATCACGATCTTTGCGCGTTCGTTCTTGCCCACGCGTCGATACTGGCAGGTCGGCTTTCGGGGCGTCCGTCCGCATGATCTATTCGCCCGGAGTGTTTCGAACACACGTGCGATGGGCATCCCGCAGCGCATGAGCGAGAACACGACACACGCACCTCGGGAGAACGCCGAAAAGGACACCTCGCAGTGGGTCACCGGAGATGAGCCGATGACAGGTGCGCAGCGCAGCTACCTGCACACGCTGGCCCAGGAGGCCGGCGTCGAGGTTCCCGAGGACGCGACGAAGGCGCAGGCCTCCGAGCTGATCGACGACCTCCAACAGCGCACCGGCCGCGGCGAACAGGGTTGAGCCCCCCGAGTTATTAGAGACGGCGGACGGAGCGGTCAGCGCACCAGGGTGGCGCCACCGTCGAGACGGATCTGCTGGCCGGTCATGAAGCGTGACTCGTCGGCCAGCAGGAAGAGCGCCGCGTACGCGGTCTCCCACACACTGCCCCGACCCATCTTCAGCTTCACGACCTCGAGGTAAGTCGCCTCAACCTCCTCGGCTTCCAGGCCGAACAGCGTCTGCGAATCATGGTTGCCGAGAATGGAATCGATGGGCCCGAGCATCAGGGTGTTGGCGCGCACACCCGCAGCGGCGAACTGCACCGCCGTCAGCTCGGTGATGTAGTTCAGGCCGCACTTGCCCAGTGCGTACGGCATGATGCCGATGTTGAGGCCCACCTCGTTCTTCAAGCTGGCGATCGACGAGAAGTTCACGATGCTGCCCGTGGTGTCGCCGTCGTTCTTCTCCATGCACTGCGCGGCGTACAGGTTGCAGTAGTAGCAGCCCAGCACGTTGACGTTGATGCCGTGGTTGAAGTCCTCGGTCGTCATCGAGTTCGCTTCGCGCTCGAACGGCGGGTTGATCGCCACGCTGTACACCATGCCGTCCACGCGGCCGCTGGTCTGCATCGTCACGTCGAAGATCTTCTGGCAGTCCTCTTTGAGGGAGACATCGGCCTGCACGGCGTAGGCGCGTCCACCCTCGGCGACGATCATGTCCACCGTCTCCTGCGCGGCGGCCCGATTACGATCGGCGGCCACCACCTCGGCGCCGTGCCGGGCCGCCAGAATGGCTGTGGCGCGGCCGTTGCCCGTTCCGGGTCCGGGCATCTGACCCCCGCCCACGATGACCACCACCTTGCCGGTGAGATCAAGAGGTTTGTGCTCTCTGCGATCGAAATCGATTGCCATGCAGTTGTTCCTCCGATGTGGGCGGGTTCTCGGTGGGCGGTGATCGCGCGTTTGGGACAGCCCTCAACGGCCTCCATGACGGCCGCCTGCAGGTCCGCCGGCGGTCGGCGTCCTGGACGATCACAAGGTTGCTTGCTGACCAATCGTACAGGAACAGCTGACCAAACGTATGGGTCAGACCAGCCGGCTGGTCAGCTACGATCGCGCTGTGAGCGGCGTGACAGCCAGGGGCGGGGTGCCCGGTTCTGCCTCCGAGACCAGTAAGCAGACCCGCGTGCGGTTGATCGAGGTCGCCATCGAACTGTTCAAGCAGCACAGCGTCGCAGGTACATCGCTGCAGATGATCTCCGAGGAACTGGGCTTGACGAAATCGGCGATCTATCACCACTTCCGGACCCGAGACGAGTTGTTGAACGCGATCCTCGAACCGGTGCTGACCGACGTGTCGGCGCTCGTCGAGGCGGCGGAGGCGCAACGCACCCCCCGTGCGCGTGCCGACCGGATGCTCGTCGGATACGCCACCTTGACCGCCGCGAAGCGCGACCTGGTGTCGGTGCTCAGTGGTGACGCGCTGGTCTACGAATTGCTGCGCTCGCGAGCGGACTGGAGGTCGATCGTGACCCGGCAGATGCGGCTACTCGCCGACGTCGAACCCGGCGTCAGCGGTCAGATCAACGCGACGATCGTGATGTCGGGATTCGCCGGGGCCGCCCGCAATGACTTCGACGACCTCGACGAGGACGCGTTCCGCGAGCAACTGATCGCCGCCGGCCGCCGGACTCTGGGTCTGCGCGCACCGCGGGGATCGGCGCCTCGGTGACCCTCTTCGGACCGACCGGGGTCAGGTGTTCCAGGCCGCCGGCAGCACGGCGCTGCTGCCGGCCGTCACGCTGCCGAGGTTGATGCTGTTTCGGGTCCGGGGTCGGGCCGCGCTGCGCTGACCGCCGGCGCCGGACCGGCGTCCTGCGCCAGCTCCGATTCCAGCTCCGGTTCGGAGTCTGCTTCTGCCTCGGGCTCTGAGTGTGACCTCGAGTCGAGCTGGTCCGGCTCTGTTTCCGTCGGCTCCGGCACGGAATTCGCCAGCTCCGGCACATTCGTCGCGGTGTCCTCGGCCACGGCCGGTCCGCCGGTCTCCGAGGTATTCGCCTTGGCGAGGAGGTCGTCCGACGGCTCGGACTTCTCACCTCCGGTCTCCAAGTGCGGTCCGGCCCCGCTGTCATCCGAAGGTTCTACGGCAACAGCGTGTTCAGCCCCAACCTGCGCCGTGACCGCCTCCGACTGCTCGATATGGTCGGCCGCGTCCTGGCCGATCCGGATCGCGAGCGCGATCGGCCCGGGCGCGAAGTACCCCTCGACCGTCAGCGGTGTGACGAGCCCCGGCAGATTGTCGAAGTTGCCGAACGGAGAGCCGTACCCGCCGTTGAGCACACCGTCGAGGATCCGGGCCGGAATGTTCAGCACCGCGTTGAGCAGACCGACCGGATCCAGGGCCACCGCGGCGTCGACAACCTCGTCGATCGCCACGCCGAGGGCCGCGAATCCGCCGAGGACGGGACTGAACACGATCTGGAACAACGCCCCCGGTGCGTTGGGATTGTCCATCAGGCCGTCGAAGTACTCCCAGGCACCGGCGGCGGTCACGACCGGCTGGAAGACCATTCTGCCGACGGCGGACAATGCCGCCGCCCCGTCGCCGGCGCCGATCGCGTCCCACGCCTCGACGAGCGCGTGCGCCTGCTTCTCGATGGTCAGCCGCGTCAGCGGCAGCGGGTCGGCGAAGTAAGCCTCGACAAGCGCGGCGGTGTTCTCGGCCGCACGCAGCAGCACCTGCGGATAGAACTGCAGTGGGCTGGGTATCGCCGCGAGCCGCACGGCCGGGTTGATCGGCGGCGTCGCCGCGGAAGCGGGTTCGACGGGGGTGACGGCGATGACGCCTGCTCCCACCAGCGCGACCGCCGCGGTGAGAGGCGTTTTCCTGCCTGTGAACACGGGCGTCCCGCCTCTCCGAAGTCGATTGCGGCGTCATTCTAGCGGTAGGTCGTCGGCATTGTCGCGAACTTCATGATCACACCGCTCACCTTCCGCACGCCGCGAATTCACGTTTCTGCACACAATTTATCTGCCATGCAGGGCAGCGGTTCGGCTCGGCCCAGCTTTCCCAGCAAAGGAGCGCCTTGCCGTGAAGTGCTCGATTCTGCCGCACCCGCCCGCCTGTACCCCCGCCCGCTCAATAGGGCGGCTCCTGATGTGTCGCACACCGTCGGCCGGGTACCCGTGCAGACGAAGGAACCGACCGTCCTGGACCCCCGCGATGACGACGTCGTCAACCGGCCGGCTCGGTCCGCTGGTCGACGAGACGAACACGATGGAGGTGCTGCACCGTTGTGCACAGCAAATCCACTGAGCGACAACCACTTCCACAAAATAAGGTGAACGATGCCGAAAACCACGAAATCCGGCAAGGCCAAGCAAAGGGAACTGCCGAGCACTCTGCAACGCTCCGAGGAGAAGGCCCAGCGCACGTTCGCCAAGGCGCACGACGCTGCCGCCGAGGAATACGGCGAGGGTGAACGGGCGCACCGCGTCGCCTACAGCGCCCTCAAGCACAGCTACGAGAAGGTCGGCGACCACTGGGAGAAGAAGGATCAGCGCGGGCCGTCGGACGAGCGGGCCGAGAGCGGCGGGCCGCAGGCCAAGGGAGAGACCGCTGAGGGCGTCAACGCGAACGCGACCAAGAAGCACCTCGTCGACCTGGCACGTCGCCTCGACATCCCCGGCCGGTCGACGATGACCAAGGACGAACTCGTCGACGAGATCAAGAAGGCCAACCGGCGGGAGAGCCGGCGCAGCCGCTAGGCCTTGCCGTTGCGCTCGCGGTGCTTGCAGCCCGGCCAGCAGCACGGCCGGCGCATGCCCTCCTCCAGTTCCTCCTGAGTGCGGCGGATCCGCCGCTCGCGGGTCTTCTGCTGTTTGGCGTCCTCGACCCAGCAGATGAACTCGTTGCGCGCCAGCGGGGTGATGTCCTGCCACGCCGCCAGCGCCGTCGCGTTCCCGGTCAGCGCGGTGCGCAGATCATCGGGAAGTTCGTGCACCACGCCGCCCGGAATCACCTGAGTGCCCATCCGCCCACATTAACTCCGCAGGCGCCGGCCCTCGATGTGGAACGATCGTTGCGACCGGAACAGGAGGGCCATGTCGGTTTCAGTGTCGACGGTGCGGGACTCGGATCCCGACCGGCTGGTCGACGCCGCCGACGCCCTGGGTCGCCGGCGCAGCGAACTCGAGACGATCCTCACCGGCGAACGGGAGATGCTGGTCCATCTGCAGGAGCACTGGACCGGGCAGGCCGCCACCGGCGCGGCTGCGCAGGGGGTCAGGGACCTCGCCAAGCAGGACCGGATCGCCCGGCGGCTGCTCAACCTCGAGTCCGCGCTGCGCAACGGCGGCGTGCAGATGACCGCGTTGCGGGATGCTCTGCTGGACCTGGTGTCGACGCTGGACCGGTTCGGGTTCGCCGTCTCCGACGACGGGACGGTCACCCCGCAGCAGTGGCTTGTCGGGCGCTTTCTGGACAGCCTGGCCGACAAGTTCACAGCGTTTCTGAAGAAGATGCTGCAGCTGTTCACCGACCTGGACGAGAACACCGCGTCGGCGATTGATCAGGCCGCCGGAGTCGACATCCCGACTCCGTCCGTGGCCGTGGGCGGGCAGAACATCGCGATCCCGTCGGCGGACACCGATCCTGCCGGCGTGACGGCGTGGTGGAACGCGCTGACCGACGATCAACGCCGTGGGCTGATCGACCAGCATCCACCGATCCTGGGCAATCTCAACGGGATTCCTGCCGAAGTGCGCGACCAGGTCAACGTCGCGGTGATGGACGACCACCTCGACCGGGTGGAGAACGTGGCGTCCCGCAACCACGTCCCGGCCGATGAGGTGGTGGGCAATCCGGGCCGCTATGGGCTGACCGACGGCGACGTCACGCGTTACCAGAATGCGAAGCGGACCCAGGAAGGACTGCTGCATCAGCTCGGCGCGCCCGACGGAGAGTCCCGCCGCTACAGCGAGATCGGCGCACAGGAGCGGCACGACAGGAACTGGCGGCCGACCATGCTGTGGGCTTACGACCCACAGGCCTTCGACGGCAAGGGTCGCGCGGCGGTCTCGATCGGCAATCCGGACAAGGCGTCGAACACCGCGGTCATCGTGCCCGGCACCAGCGCCAGCGTCCGCGACGGCTGGCTGTCCGACGGGCACAACGACGCGATCAATCTCTACGGCCAATCACTCAAGGCCGATCCCGGTGACCCCACCGCGGTGATCTCCTGGATGGGCTACGACACCCCGGAGAGCTTCACCGACCCCAACATCGCCAACGCGGGCCTCGCACGCGCCGGGGGCGACGCACTGGCGTGGGATGTCAACGGGCTCAGCGTGACCCACGAGGTGGGCGTTCCCGAGCATGTGACGGTGATCGGGCACTCCTACGGTTCCACGACCGTCGCCGACGCGTTCGCCAACAGCGGGATGCGCGCCGACGACGCGATCCTGCTCGGCAGTCCCGGCACCGACGTGGCGCGCAGTGCCGCGGACTTCAACCTCGACGGCGGTCGGGTCTACATCGGGGACGCGTCCACCGACCCGGTCGGCTGGCTGGGCCAGATGGGCAACACGCTGCCGGGCGAACTCAACGATTCGTTGGGCAACATGGTCGGCCCGACGGCCGGTCTGGGCGCCGACCCGGCCTTCGAGGACTTCGGTGCGACGCGGTTCCGGGCCGAGGTTCCCGGTGCCGACATGATCGACCCGTCCGACCATTCGTACTACTACGCCGTCGGTAGCGAGTCGCTGCGCAGCATGACCGAGATCGTCACCGGCAATCCGGACCGTCTCGGCGAACTCGGCCTGCTGGCGCAGCCGCGCACCGAGCTGACGGTGTCGACACCGCAGCAGCTCGACGTCCCGATCCTCGGTGTGGTTCCGTTGCCGCACATGAACGTCGAGACGCCGGTGATCTATGACCCCGAGTGGAACCGGGCGGGAGGATCGGTGACCAATGACCACGGGTACTAGTCGTCGTATCGCGGGGCTGGCCGTCATACTCGCCGCCGCGACGTCAGCTGTAGGAGGATGCTCACCGATGTCCCCGTCCGAGCCGAACACACCGCAGGCCGGGGGGCCCACCGCCCCACCGCCGTCCGACGCCGAATCCCGCGCCCAGGTCGTCGATGCGGCCAAAGATGTTGTGCGGGCGGCGAACCTGCGTGTCACCTACGCGAGCTTCCAGTGGGAGTGGTGTAACGATCAGGGCGACCCGCCGTTCCACGGCCGCGTCGATGTGGCGTTCGAGACGCCGCCCGGCCAGAGTGTCAGCCGGCAGATCGCCGACACCCTGGCCGGCCAACCCGGCTGGGCGCCGGGGCCGCCGCCGGGCTTCCAGCCCGCCGGCGACGCGGTCCACAAAGGCGGCGTGATGGTCCTCGTCGGCCCCGGGAACTACCCCGACCGCGGCACGGTCGAGATCTACGGGGAATGCCGGAACTTCAACGACCACCGCGACGACAACCAGCTCGCCGACATCACCGATGAGGTGCGCGGTGGCTGAGTTCGCACAACCCTAGACAGCGCTGAAGTACAGACCCAGCAGCACACCGAAAAGGACGACCAGCCATCCGTTCGTCGTCACCTTCAGCCACCGCGGTGCCCGCCGTACTTCCATGAAATGCCAGATCACCAGCTGGGTTTTGACCGCCGCGATCAGCAGCACCACGACGGTCACCGACGCGTTGAGGTGTTCTCCCCCACCGCCGTCGCGGGCGGTCAGCCACGACGCCACGGTCACCGCCGTCAGCAGCGCCCACACCAGGGTCAGCGGATGGCGCAGATATGCGATCAGCAGGATCACCTCATCAGGTAGAGCAGCGCGAACAGGACGAGCCACAGCAGGTCGACCATGTGCCAGTACGTTGCGCCGGTCTCCACCAGCGACATTCGGGGCGCCGGGCCGCGCAGATCACGGATCACGAAGCCCAGGATCACCAGGCCGAGCAGCACATGGCACAGGTGCATCCCCGTCATCACGTAGTAGAACATGAAGAACAGGTTGGTTCCCGGGGTCAGACCGGCGGTGATCTCGGGGATGTACTCGAACGCCTTGAGCACCGGGAAGAGCGCACCGCCGGCCAGCGCCAGCCAGAACAACCGGTAGGCGTCGGTGGTCTTCCCGGCCCGGGCCGCAGCGGTGCCCAGCGCGACGAACAGCGAGCTGGTCAGCAGCACGACGGTGTTGACGGCGCCGATGGTGAGGTTCAGCTTCGCCTGGCTGTGCAGGAACAGATCCTGGTCCTGGCCGCGGTAGTACATGTAGACGACGAAATAGACGCCGAAGATCAGCAGGTCGCCGATGACGAAGAACCACATGCTGGATTCGCCGGGAACGTGACCGCGCCGCTGGGTCTTTCGCGAGCCGACGCCGGCCACCGCGGTGGGCTCGGTGGATACCCCGGTCATGCGCTGGCCTTGGCCGGAGGTTGCGCGGCGGCCGATTCCGTGGTCAGCCAGGCGTTCTCCAGCTCCTCGTCGGGCTGATTCTTGATCGCCCGGAAGATGCACACGTACACGATCATCTGCCACGACACATAGAGCGCCATCGCGAACCAGAACGTCATCACCCCGTTCCACGCGAACGGACCCGACTTGGCGATCCAGACCGGTGCGGCGATCAACTCGGTGACGTACTGCCACACGGTGTAGTAACCCAGCCACTTCGGCAGGATGTTGTTCTGGTCGAGGATGATCGCCAGTCCGAAGGCCATCCACATCACGCAGAAACAGCCCAGCGAACCGATGAACGCCAGGTACCCGAAGTCGAACAGCATCGCCAGGATCGCCGGGTCGTAGCCGGGGCGGAACGCGCCGAGCCCGAAGCAGAACATCGGGAACAGCATGCCGACGATGGTTCCGGTGATCGCGCCCATCATCAGCGTGAAGCGCAGCACCGGGCTGACCGACATCCGCTTGATCTGGATCAGGTAGCACGCATTGGACACCGGCCCCAGCCCGAACGTCAGTGTCAGGATCACGCACGCGACAAGCAGGTTGGGCGACTGCATGAACTCGCCGATCTCGGTTTGCGAACTGCTCGGCGATCGCGGCGGCATCATCCAACTCATCGGCACGAAGACCAACCCGAACAGGCTGAAGAAGATCGGGACCGACCAGAACGCGATCCACTGGTCTAGCTTCCTGGTCTGGGTCATACCAGAGCCTCCCGCTCGTCGCCCTGGCGGTTGACCACGCCCACGAGGACGATGAACATCACCACGATGTAGCACGCAAAGACGCTGAGCCGCAGCGTGAATGACACCGCGCCGTTCCACGCGAGCGGACCCGTGGTGTGCAGGACGGAGAACGCGCTGGGAATCAACAGGGCGGCTGTCGCGATGTTGAAGTGCGCCACCCACCGGGGGAAGATCGGTTCCGGACGCGCGTCGAGGTAAATGCTGGCGGCCAGACAGAGGTTCTGCACGACGATCGTGCCGACCGGGGCGATGAAGAAGAACCACGCCATGTCGTTGAGCAGGCTGATCAGCTGGGGGTCGCGCTCGGGCCGGAACGCCGCCATGCCCCAGCAGTAGTCGGCGAGGATGAACGCCGTGAGTCCGACGCCGACGCACAGGATGTAGGCGTAGGTGAAGACGCTGCTCGAGGTGGCGGTCCGGGATATCTGCACCGCGATCACCGCGAAAAGGGGAACCAGCGAGCACGCGATGAGATTGCACAGAATCGCGACGCCCAGAATGCCGGTGGTGTTCTCGGCGAAGAAGGCCGCCACCTGCTCGGGGGTCATCGTCGGCGACAGCGGCGGGGAGAACACCGGGAAAAGGAAGAACGCGAGGACGAACAGCGCCGCCGCCGGCGGCACCGTCCACAGGAGAATGCGCTGGCCTCTGGTGTTCATCGCCCTCGTCGTGTTCGCCGTCGCTGTCGTCATCGCTCGCTCCACCTGATTCGATCTGCTGGCGCTCCGGTCGTCACAGGTCTAGCACAATTCACTGACAAATGACAATGAACCTGAACCGGCCCGGGTGGCCCGCCGCACGGTGATCCGGTCGAATCTGGCGTCCTAAGTCGGCTTATCGTGTGATAGTGAGCCGCCTGCACGGCCCGATCAGGCCGACTGACGATCTCAGGATTTCGGTGACACTGGTCAGCAACAGCGCCGTGCTGCACAATGGGGCGCGTGCCAGAGAGTGCGACGCGACGCGAAGCCCAGCGGCGAAACACCCGTGCGCGGCTGCTCGACGCCGCGATTGTGGAGTTCCAGCGTTCCGGCTCCAGCGCCGCCGACATCAACGCCATCGTGAAGGCGGCGGGGGTCGCGCGCAGCACCTTCTACTTCCACTTCCCCACCAAGGAACACGTACTGCTCGAACTCATCCGACGAGACGAGATGCGCCTGGCCAACGAGCTGAGCCGGTTCCTCGACACCCGCCGCGACCTGCCCGCGGTGTTGACACGGATCGTCGAGCTGGTGCTGGAACTCGAGACCCGTTGGGGATCAGCGCTGTTTCACGACGTCATCAGTCTGTACTTCTCGCCCACCCGGCCCGAACGGGAACAGTGGACCAACCATCCGATCTTCGTGCTGCTCGCCGCCGAGATCGAGCGGCTGCGCGTCCGCGGCGAACTCTATGACGACGTCGACTCCTACCACAGCGCGGCGTTCTTCCTCCTCGGCGTCTACGCGCTGCTCACCACCGTCGGCGAGGCCCGGTCCGAACGCGACGTGGCGCTGCGCAAGTTCGTCACCAGCACCCTGCGCAGCCTGCTCAGCGCGCAATGTCGGGAGGCGTGATCGACCGCGGTGAAAGCCTCAGCGTCCGAACGTGTTCGGCGACCTCCTGCAGCGAGGCCACCCAGACGTCGTCGTGGTCGAGCACATACCGCATCAGCTCACCGAGTTCGGCGGCCCGCGACGCCCGGCCGGTCAGGAACGGATGGTTGGTGAGCACCCAGCAGCCACCCGCCTTGCGCAGCGCGTCGAACTCCAGCTGCCACAGCTCCCGCGCCTTGCGTGGGCTCTCGATCAGCCCGCTGCCGGAGATGTCGGGCAGGAAGCAGTACTGCTCCCAGTCGTCGAGCGCCCACTGGATCGGGATCTCGACCAGCGACTCCTGCGTGTCCGGAGTGATCGCCAACTCGTAGGGATGGTCGGCGTCCATCAGGCTCGAGTCGTACAGGAAGTCACGCTCGGCCAGCAGCGCCGGGGTGCGCCAGGACAGATCCCACATCGGGGCCCGGTACCCCACCGGCCGTACGCCGGCGACATCGGCCAGCGCGGCGAGTCCGCGGTCCAGCGCGTCGATCTCCTCCTCGAGGGTCAGGGCGGTGGGCTGCTCGTGCAGATATCCGTGATGGGCGATCTCGTGCCCCGCCGCGACGATGCTGCGGACCGCCTCGGGGTAGCGGTCGGCGGTGTGGCCGGGCACGAAGAACGTCGACCGGATCTGGTGTTGCGCAAGTAGATCCAAAATGCGCGGGATCCCGACCAGCGGGCCGTACGCCTGGTGGCTCATCACACTCATCCGGGCCCCGACGCTCTCATTGCCCCACAGGATCGCCGATTCGGCATCCACGTCGAACGTGAACGCGGCCGCGGCGGTCTTGCCTTCGGGCCAGCTGAAGCGCTCCATCAGCCGACCATCAGGGTGATCAGCTCATAGGCAAGGTTCGCGGCGGCCACGGCCGTCACCTCGGCGTGGTCAAAGGGCGGCGCCACCTCGACCACGTCGGCGCCGACGATGTTCACCGCGCGCATCGCCCGCAGCACCGCAACCAGCTCACGGCTGGTCATGCCGCCGATCTCGGGGGTTCCGGTGCCCGGCGCGAACGCCGGATCCAGCACGTCGATGTCGATCGACACGTACACCGGGTGGTCACCCACGCGCTCGAGCACGCGCTCGATGACGCCGTCCACGCCGATGCGGTCGATGTCGCGGCAGTGCACCACCGTGAACCCGAGTTCGGCGTCGTCGAGCAGATCGGCGGCGTCGTAGAGCGAGCCGCGGATGCCGACGTGCGCGGAGTGGCCCTTGACGATCAGGCCCTGCTCGGACGCGCGCCGGAACGGGGTGCCGTGGGTGCAGGGAGCCCCGAAGTAGGTGTCCCACGTGTCGAGGTGAGCGTCGAAGTGCACCAACGCGACCGGCCCGTGCAACTCGTTGACGGCCTGCAGCGCGGGCAGCGCGATGGTGTGGTCGCCGCCGAGCAGCACGAACCGCTGCTCCGGCCGGGTGACCAGGCCGAGGATGCCGTCCTTGACCTGCTCGACCGCGGCGGTGATGTCGAAGGGGTTCGCGGCGATGTCGCCGGCGTCGACGACTTGAGCCGCCGCGAACGGAGACACGTCCAGCGCCGGGTGGTACGGCTTGAGCAGCCGGGAGGCCTGCCGGATCGCGGCCGGGCCGAAGCGCGCTCCGGGCCGGTAGGTGACGCCGCTGTCGAACGGCACACCGATCACCGCGACGTCATGGTCGACGACCTCGTGCCGCTGCGGAAGCCGGGCGAACGTGCCGAACCCGGCATAGCGCGGCACCTGCTGGGCGTCGATCTGGCCCAGCACTCCGGACTCCGTCCGCGTCCGCGGATCTTGTTGCACTGTGCTCTCCTCTTGCCTTTACGCTCTGGTGCGGGTGGAGCCGCCGTTACACGAGATCACCTGTCCCACCACGGCTTCTATGCTGAAATCGGCCAGCAGCTCGACGGCCGCGGCGATCTCGTCGGGCTCGCCGATGCGGCCCAACGGAATCGCGTCGGCATAGGTGTGCCGGATTTCGGCGACGGGCACTCCGGCGGCATCGGCGTCGACCTGCAGCTGCGGGGTGTCGATGACTCCGGGCGCCACCGCGTTGACGATGATCCGCTCGCGGGCCAGCTCGCGGCCCAGCGTCTTGACCAGCGAGATCAACCCCGCTTTGGATGCGGCATAGGCGGTCGCCTCGGGCCAGCCCGTCACTCCCCACTCACTGGTGATCACGATGATGCGGCCCGCCCCGGCGTCCCGCATGTAGGGCAGCACGCTCTGCACCAGGAAGAAGGTGCCACCGAGGTTGGTGTCCACTACCTTCCACCAGTCGTCGGCGTCGTGCTCGAGCAGCGGCGCCATGGTCATGTACGCGTGGTTGGCCACCAGCACGTCGAGCCGGCCCGCGGTGGCGGCCACGTGCGCGGCGATGGTCTGGCACTGCTGGGGATCCGAGACGTCGCCGGCGGCGGTCAGCCCGCCGATCTCGGCGGCCAACGCGGTCAGCGCGTCGCTGTCTTCGCGGTCGTTGACGGCCACGACCGCACCGGCTTTCGCGAGTCGCCGCGCGTGTGCGGCGCCCATGCCCTGGGCCGCCCCGGTCACCAGCGCGACCCGACCGTGCAGATCGGTACTCATATCACTGCTCCCGAGTTCACGTTGACGACGTCCCCGGTGCTGAACGTCGCGTCGCAGACCAGGTATTCGACACAGCGGGCCACCTCGGCCGGTGTGGTGAGCCGCCGCAGCGGTAGCGTCTGCAGGTATTCCGTTGCGCGCCAGGGTGAGTCGGCGGCCAGCAGCGGGGTGTCGGTGGGGCCTGGTGCGACCGCGTTGATCCGCACCCCGGTGTCGGCGACTTCGGCGGCCAGGCTGCGCACCAGGCCGAGGATTGCGCCCTTGGCGGCCGCGTAGTGGACGTCCTCGTCACCGCCACCCACGGCGAGCTCACTGGCCACCGCGACCAGCGACCCGCGCGCCGCGCGCAGGTCCGGCAGCGTGGCCCGGGCGACGTTGACCAGCCCGCCCAGGTGCACGCGCAGCATCCGTCGCCACGCGTCCACGCTGATCTCCGACACCGGCGCCATCTCGTAGTAGCCCGCCGAGGTCACCACCGCGCTCACCGGACCCAGCCGCTCGCGGAGCTGTCCCACCGCACGCGTCACCGCGTCGGCGTCGGAAACGTCGGTCGCGACGGCATTTTCGGCTGCCCCCGGGTTGAGATCCAGGCACCCGACGGTGTAGCCGCGCGCGGTCAGCGCCTCGACCACCGCGGCGCCGATCCCGCTGGCGCCGCCGGTGACCAGCGCGACCGGTTGCTCACTCATTCGCCAGTACCGGTTCGTCCTCGTCCTCGTCACGCGGCGCAGTGATCCTCGACTTCACCGTGGCGTACAGCACCGCACCGATGATCCCGAGCACCACGATGCCGATCCACACCGACCAGTCCAGGTAGCGCTGCTCGAACGCGACACGGGGCCAGGCGATGTTGACGAACTGCAGCACCGCCCACACCACGGCCACCACCGCCACGGGCAGCGTCCATGCGCGCAGTGAGAACGCCCCGGCCGTCCAGCCCTTGCGCAGCAGCACCACCAGGAAGCCGATCAGCGGGAACAGGAACGCGAGGTAGAAGCCGCCGGCGGTGAAGTTCACCATCAGCGAGTAGATGTCGCCGGCGACGATGCTCAGCAGGAACAGACCGGCGCCGATCGCAGTCGTCACCAGGATCGCCACCACCGGGATGCGGGCCTTGCCCCGCAGCTGCACCAGCGTGCCGGCTGCCGGCAGCGCACCGTCGCGGGCGTAGGCCCAGATGACCCGCGACGCCGAGGTCTGCAGCGCCAGGAAGCTGGCCAGGAACCCGATCACGAACATCACCTGGACCGGCTTGGCGATGCCGGCGCCCAGCGCGTCGGTCAGCGTCTCGTACACCGGGTCACTGACCGCGCCCTCGGCCACCGCATCCAGGTCGGGGATGGCCAGAATGATCGCCAGGCTCGAGTAGCCCACCACCAGCGCGATGAAGGCCAGCGAGAACAGCACGGCCTTGGGCAGGTCCCGCTTCGGGTTGTGCACCTCTTCGGCGATGGAACCGGCGCTCTCGAAGCCGACGAACGACCAGCCGATGAACGCGACCGCGAGCAGGAACGGCCCACCGAGGTAGGACCACAGATCCACATCGGTGCCGCCGCCTTCGAACAGCACCGACAGCGAGTTGTGCCGGTGGAACAGCAGCAGCCAGGTGCCCAGCACCACCGAGCCGATGACCTCGGCGATGATGCTGCCGATCATGAAGATCTTCAGCGCCTGGCGCCCGATCAGGTTGACCGCGGTGCCCGCGAGCAGGATCAGCAGCGCGATCCAGGCCAGCGTTCCGCCCGAGGGTTCCTCGATGCCGACGATATGGGCGGTGAATCCGGCCGCGCCCAGCGCGACGGTGGCCATCGCGATGACCAGTGTCCACATGTAGACCCAGCCGGCGAACCAGCCGTACGTGCTGCCCAGCAGGCGGCGCGACCACTGGTAGATGGAGCCTTCCAGCGGCCAACGCGACACCAGGGTCGCGAACACCAGGGCCACCAGGAACTGACCGGCGAACACCAGCGCGAAGCCCCACCAGAAGCTCGGGCCGGCCGCCGACAGCGCAAGGCCGAAGATCCCGTACAGGGCGACGATCGGAGAGATGAAGGCGAACGCGAACGCGAACGCCGATCCGAGGGAGAACTCGCGGCGCAACTGTGGCTGCTGCTCAGCCGGGCTGACCAATGACATGGCAGAACTATCACGCCCGACGTGCGACGACGCCAGCCATCGGGCCGAAGACGCAGAGATCGCACCGTGGCGGTGCCGTGGCGTTGAACGATCGCACAACGGCGGCGCTCGTTCGTGTGACGGCCGCGTTACGCTCGCGGGGTGTCGGAGGTGCATGCAGAGTCGGCGGCCCCGACGCTGCGGGACCTGCTGGAGAGCGGCGGGTTCGGCGTGTCGGTGCCCGCGGGTGCGCCCCAGAATCTGGACCGTCCCATCAGCTGGGTGCACACCACCGAGATGCGCGACCCGTCCCGCTACCTGCGCGGCGGTGAACTGGTGTGCACGGTCGGGATCAGTCTGCAGACCGAACACGACTGCACGGTGTTCGTCGACGCGCTGAGCCGGGCCGGGGCAGCAGGCGTGTGCTTCGGGGTGGGCGACGGTCATGACGTCGTGCCGGCCGCCCTGCTCGCGCAGTGCCGGCGACGCGGGTTGCCGGTGCTGGTCGCCCCGCCGAGTGTGCCGTTCAGTCAGGTCAGCCGCTTCGTGGCGGAGTTCTGGCTGGGTTCGGAGATCGCCGTTGCCCGCGCGACCAACGCGCTGGCGCCCGAACTGCTGTCCTCGCTGCGACGGCACGACTCGCCGCGTCAGCTGCTCGACAGCGCGGGTCAGGTGCTCGGGTGCTACTTCCTGTTGGAGCCCGACGAACCTGGCGTGGAGGCCGGCGGACGCGGCGGGGCGGACGACGACGACGCGGTGACGGTTCCGGTGCCCGGGCTGGGCACGCTGACGTGGGTTGGGCGTGGTGACCGGCCGGAACCGGCGCTGCTCGATCTGATCGCGCGGTTCGTGCGCGCCGCCCAGGGCGAGCGCGACATCGAGGCCGCGCTGGCCCGGGAGCGGGTCGGGCAGCTGCTGTCTCTGGTCGAGCGGCGGATGCTTCTGCCGGACGCGCTGAGCCAGCTGCTGGAGTGGCCGGGTTTCTCGGCCGGTGAGATCGCGTGCTCGGCGTGGCCGGCAGGTGCCGGAGCACTGGTGTCGATGGCCTTCCCGGACGCGTTGATCGGTGACGCGCCTGATCTGTGCCTGATGTTGTCGGTCGGGCCGGTGCGGATGACCGACGACCTCGCGTTACCGACGGGGCATTCGGCTCCGGTGCCGCTGACCGACATCGGGTCGGCGATCGCGCAGGCCCGCATCGCGTTGACGTTGGCAGAGCAGCGCGGCGGACGGGTCGGACCGGATCAGCTGAGCACGCTGGAGAGCCTGCTGGAGCAGTTGCCGCTGGCGCAGCTGGCACCGTTCAAGCAGTTGCTGATCGACCCGCTCGCGGAGCTGGACAATCAGCGGGGCACTCAGCACGTGCGCACGCTGCGAGTATTTCTGTCCTGCAACGGATCTCTGAGTGACACCGCCAAGGAGCTTTTTCTGCACACCAACACGGTGCGGCACCGGCTGTCTCGGATCCAGGAGATCACGGGTCGAGACCCGTTGCAGCACAATGACTTGACCGCATTCGTGATCGGCCTGTGGGCTTCCGAGCGCGGCGAGTGAAAGCTAGTTCCGCATCGGCGGTGGTGGTTCGTACGGGTGGTACCACTTCCACTGGGCGCGTTCTCCGGACGACCCGGGGTAGGACGCGACATTTGGTGGCGGTGTAGTCGGGGGGCGCGCCAGTGATCCGGGTCTGAGTTCTCGCCCGGCGTGGTCGGAGACGACGAGTTGTTGGGCGGGTCCGGTGATGATGATGATGCCGCGGTGATGGGCCCGGTGATGATAGGGACAGACCAGCACGAGGTTGTCGAGTTCGGTCTCGCCGCCGTCTTCCCAGTGCACGATGTGATGAGCATGCAGCCCTTGGGTGGCGCCGCAGCCCGGGACCACGCAGGTGCGGTCGCGATACTCGAGCGCGCGACGCAGGCGCCGGTTGACGGTGCGGGTGGAACGTCCGGCACCGATGGGCCGGCCCTGGCGTTCGAACCAGACTTCACACGTGGCATCGCAGCTCAGGTAGCGTCGTTCCTCGTCGGTCAGTAATGGGCCCAGATGCAGTGCGGCGACTTTCGTCTCAGCGTTGACGTGGACGATGACGGTGGTGTGCTGGCCGTGCGGTCGGCGGAAGGTTTCGGCGTCCCAGCCGGCGTCGACCCACGCCATGAATGCATCCCCTCGGCTGGGCAGCGGCGGCCGCGTCAACCCGTTGCCGGTGTCGCCGCCGGTACCGGGGCCACGGTCGATGCCGTGGTCACGTTTCCACTGAGCGATCAGCCCGTCCTTGTGCGATTGCAGGGCCGCCTCGAATTTCGCGGACTGGTGGTGGGTCAGTTTGATGCGCCAGTAGGTGTAGTCGGCGTCGCTGGTGGTGGTGATCTCTGGCCGCGGTGCAGGCGGCGGCGGTGCCGGTTCGTCATCGTCGTCGAAAGGATCGGTGACCGGTTCGGGCTCAGGTCGTGGTTCCTGTTTGAGCGCCGTGCGCAGTTGGCGGACCGAAGCGCTCTTCGCCAGCAGGGCGTAGTGCGCATCGGAACCCTCGCCGGCACGCTCGGCGATCGCCCCGACCTGATCGAGCGAGAGCCGCCCCTCGCGAAGGTCAGTGACACAACGCGGGAACTCTTCGAGCCGGTCGGCGATCGCGATGATGGTGTCCGCGTTGCGCGGCGAACACCCTGTCTTCCAAGCCATCAATGCCGCCACCGATTGAGCCCCGGTGATCCCGAGGAGCCCGTCGCGGTTGATCTGGGCGGCGATCTCCACGATCCGCCCGTCGATCGCATTGCGCTGGCCGGCCAACTGGGACAGTTCGTCGAAGAGCACCTCCAACCGATCCGACTGTGTCAGCACAGTGGGAGTGTCAGCTACGGCCGAGGGCATGCCCCTATTCAAGCAGCAGGGTCTGACAACTCACGCCCGCCAAAGCGCCTTGAGGCCCGTCAGGTAGGGAAATCGGCGCTACGAGAGAGTGTTTCGTTCGCCCGGATGTCGGCCAGTTTTTCCTCCAGCGTATCGATCACGGCGTCGTATCCGCTGTTGCCCAGGACGAGCCGACGGGGCGGTGAGTCCTGGGCCATCGCTGCGATTACTGCACGGGCACCACGGCGCGGATCGCCGGGTTGCACACCGTCCATCCCGACGAAGACGGCGCGGACCTCTTCGAGCATGTTGTGGTAGTCCGGGATCGGCTCGTCGACGGGTTCGTCGGCGAATCCCGTGTAGGCGTTGGTGCGAAACGCTCCCGGTTCGACGGTCAATACGGAGATGCCGAATGGAGCGACCTCGTCGTGCAGCGCGTCGGTGATCGCTTCGATGGCGAACTTGGTCGCGCTGTAGTAGCCGAACCCGGTGGCGGGGACCAGCCCGGCCACCGAGGAGACATTGACGATCAACCCGTTGCCGCGGGCACGCATCCCCGGCAGCACTGCGCGGGTCACGGACAGCACGGCGAAGAAGTTCAGCTCGAACATCGACCGCACCGCGGATTCGTCCATCCCCTCGATCGATCCGAACCAACCGCGTCCGGCGTTGTTCACCAGCACATCGATGCCGCCGAAGCGATCCTCGGCGGCACGCATCGCACGCTGGATCTGCGTTGCATCGGTGAGTTCCAGTGGGACGACGAGAACGCGGTCGCCGTACTGTTCGGCCCACGTCGCCAGCTCCTGCGGACGCCGGGAGGTAAGTACCACGCGGTCGCCGGTCTCGAGTGCTGCCTCGGCGAACGCCATTCCGAAGTTACCGGGGGTGCCGCCGGTGATGAACCAACGTCGCGTCATGGCTCGATCACCACCCGGCTGATGACAATGCCGTCGAGGGTGAAGCGGTAGTGCAGGTCGGCGACCCCGCCCGGGAAGTTGCCCGTGAGGTGCTGCCCGACCTCGGCAGTCGTACCGGTCTGCCGTTCAAGCACTGTCGCGCTGGTGATCTCGGTGGTGTAGGTGTACTCGGCGGCCGCGGTGGCCACCCAGGTCCCGATCTCGTCATGCCCCCTGTAGTCGTGGCCTTCGTCGGTCACCACGGCATCGGTGGTGAGTGTGGCCAGCACTTGATCCACCTCACGGGTATCGAGCGCAGTCATGAACGTTTTGACAGTATCCGGGAGTGCTTCCCATTCTGTTGTGGTCATAGCCCCACGATGGAGCTTCCCGCAAGGGGAAGGTCAACCCGATGTTGCGAGCTTGGCCGCGACGTTGACCTTGACCCAGGGGGAGGCTTCAGGATGGCCTCGTTCGACGTAGGCGAGGGCGACGCGGAGGAGGACGCCATGGGCGCACAGGTCTCGATCGGTGACTTCGCGGTGATGACCAGTCTGAGCAGAAAGGCGTTAGGTCACTACCACGACATCGGCATTCTCGAACCCGCACACATCGACCCCTACACCGGCTACCGGTTCTACGACACCAGCCAGGTCGATCACGCGCACATCATCCGCCGGTTCCGGTCATTGGGCATGTCCATCCCCGACATCAAGGCGCTGCTGAGCACCGACGACGCCGGGGCCCGCACCGACATCATCACCACCCATCTCGAGCACATGGAGGCACAACTGCAGCAGACCCGTGACGCCGTTGGCGCGCTTCGCGAGTTGCTCTCCCCAGTGCGCACGCCCACCGACGTCACGTTGCGTCGCGAACCGGGGCTTGCCGTGTGGTCGGTCGGCGCGATCATCGACACCTCAGAGATCGACGACTGGTTCGGCGCGTCGCTGACCACACTGCACCAGGCCGTCTCCATGGCCACAGGCACACAAACCGCTGTAGTACCCGGCGGCCTCTACGACCGGGCGCTGTTCCTCGAACAGCGCGGTAGCGCAACCATGTTCGTCGAAGCACCCCCGTCTGCCAATCCCCCGGAGGGCGTCCGCGCCGAGGTCCTACCCAGAGCCGAATTCGCGGTGCTCACCCACCCGGGCGGTCACGACGGCATCGACCGTAGCTACGCAGCCCTAGGCATCTACGTCAACGAGCATCTGATCAGCAGCCCGGGACCCATCCGCGAGCACTACCTCGGCGGCACGCACGAAGATCCGGCGAGGTTCACCGCCACCGAGATCTGCTGGCCGGTCTTCAGCACCACCGCGGGGGCGGCGCAATAACCGACACTCACCGGCGGTTCACGCCGGGAAGTGGGGCGCCACCCGCGGCTCGTCTGACGGCCGGTACCCGATCAGTCGCGATTCGCCTCGTAGCGCAGCAGGACCGTGCCGCCCGGAAAAGTGCGGTTCTCCAAGAGGCGCAACGAGATCCACGACGGCAAGGTCGGGAAGAACGGGGTACCCCCGCCCACCGCAGTGGGTGCGACCACGAGCCGGTACTCGTCGACCAGTCCGGCCTGCACGATCGGTGCGGCCAGCGTCGCGCCGGCCACCTCCAGGTTGCCGTCGGTTTCGGCCTTCAGCCTCGTCACCACCTCGACTGGGTCGCCGCGTTCCAGGCGGGAGTTCCAGTCGACGGATTCCAGGGTGCGCGAGAAGACGACTTTGGGCATGTCACGCCAGACGCGGGCGTAGTCAACGATCAATGGGGTGGCATCCGGGGCTTCGTCGGCGGTCGGCCAGTACGCGGACATCAGTTCGTAGAGCCGCCGGCCGTAGAACGACAGGGCGGTCTCCCGCTCGAAATCGTTCCAATACTGGTGCAGTTCTTCGCTCGGATCGCTCCAGTCGATGTTGCCCTGTGCGTCGGCGATGTACCCGTCCACCGACACGTTGAAGCCATAGATGAGTTTGCCCATGCAGCTCAGACTGCACCGCAGGGACGAACTCATCGCAACGCCACACGAGACCCCGTTGAAACCCGAATACGTCGCCCTTCGAGTGCTGGCACTGACCCGGACCGGTGCGAACCGGTGCGACGCAGTCACGCGGCGACGCCCTCAGCGGCTTCGATCAGCGTGAGCGCCATTGCGGACCCGGCCGCCCCCGAGCTTGGGCCACTTGGTGACCTTGCTCCTCAAAGACGCTGTGCCGAAGATGATTCAATCGGGTCTCGTGTGCGCCGATGTGGGCGAGCTGCTTCACAGCGGTGGCCTCCGCCGGCGCCCTCCGTGGTCGGCGTCCTGGGGGTGCCGGACCTCGACGCGCTGGACGACTCCGTTTTGGAAGGCGTCATTTGGACCCCGGCGAGCACATGCCACCTAGGAGCTGCAGTCAAACGAAAGAGGTCACGCACTCCGTGGAGTCCGTGACCTCTGTCGCGTGGTGGGCGAAGGGGGACTTGAACCCCCACGTCCCGAAGGACACTGGCACCTGAAGCCAGCGCGTCTGCCATTCCGCCACTCGCCCGAATGACCGAGGGAGCCTATCACGCAGGCGTCCCGGCCTACCAACCGTACTGGGCCACCCCCGTGAACTCCAAAACGGGCCGTAGCGAAACTGTGACCTGCGCCGATGCGATTCTCACAGTTCTGTTGGTCACGCATCGCCCCAGATGGCGCTTACCATGCATGCAGGCATCGCCACCAGCCGACACGCTGGCGGCGTCACTGCGCGGGTAATACCAGCGCATCACGGCAAGGGAGGCGAGCGGGGAGATGGGGTTGGTCGGCCGCTTCGAGCGCAAGCTCGAGGACAAGGTCGGTGATGCCTTTGCCCGGGTCTTCGGCGGATCGATCGTTCCGCAGGAAGTGGAGTCGCTGCTGCGCCGGGAGGCCGACGCCGGCGCCCGCGAACTGCATGGTGGACGTATTTTGGCCCCGAACGATTACGTCATTACCCTCAGTGTGCCTGACTACCGAGAGGTGAGTGCCGATCCGGACATCACCGCGACCACGTTCGCCAAGCACTTGGAGGGATACATCCATGAGCAGGGATGGCAAACGTATGGTGATGTGGTCGTCAGATTCGAGCAGTCACCCAACCTGCACACCGGACAGTTTCGCGCGCGTGCCGCGGTCAATCCAGACGCGACCACAGTCGAACCCGCTCCACCCCCACGAGACGTCACGTCCCAGGCAGAACCAGGAGTACCACCGATGACCGACAACCCGACTTACCGCGGCGGCCAAGGACCGGGTCGGCCCGCGGACGACTACTACAACCGTCCCGAGAACCGTCCCGAAGACGACCGCTACAACCGTCCGGACGAGCAGCGCGGCGGCCACGCCCAGGGCGACCAGGCCCCCGGCTACCCGGAGCAGGGCGGCTACCCGGCCCAGGATCAGGGCTACCCGCCCCGCGGTGGCTACCCCGAGCACGGTGGGTACCCGGATCAAGGTGGCTACGCGGAGCAGGGCGGCTACCCTCCGCAGTCCTATGAGCAGCGTCCGCCGTCCGGTTACGGCCCGCCCCCGGGCTACCCGGATCAGGGCTACCGGCAGGCACCTCCCGGATACGGCCCGCCCCCCGGTGGCCAGCCCGGCTACGGACCGCCGCCGTCGGGTGACTACAACTACGGCCGTCGCCCCGATGACGGCGGGTACGGCCCGCAGAGCCGGCCGTCCTACCCCGATCAGGGTGGCTACCCCGATCAGGGCGGTTACGGCGGCGGTCAGCAGTCCTATGGCGGCCAGGATTACGGGCAGCCCGATTACGGTCGCTACGGCGAGGCCCCGGCCGGTTACGCCGACCAGGGCTACGGTGAGCCCGCCGGCTACGGCGACCAGGGTTACGGGCAGGCCGGCGGCTACGGCGGATACGGCGCCCAGGGCGACTACCCGGCCGCCGGTGCGACCGTCACGCTGCAGCTCGACGACGGCAGCGGGCGCACCTACCAGCTGCGTGAAGGCGCCAATGTGATCGGTCGTGGCCAGGACGCCCAGTTCCGGCTGCCCGACACGGGCGTGTCGCGCCGTCACCTGGAGATCCGCTGGGACGGTCAGGTCGCGCTATTGTCGGACCTCAACTCCACCAACGGCACCACGGTGAACAACGCACCGGTCCAGGAGTGGCAGCTGGCCGACGGCGACGTCATCCGGCTCGGCCACTCCGAGATCATCGTCCGCGTCCACTGAGGTCAAGCCGCTCGGGGGACGCGGTCGCGTGGTGCTCACGCCGATCGACGCCCACGTATGGTGGCGGTGCCGATAGGGCGGAGACGGAGAGGACGTCAGATGCAGGGCCTGGTACTGCAGCTGACCCGTGTCGGCTTCCTTCTACTGCTGTGGCTGTTCATCTGGTCGGTGCTGCGCATCCTGCGCACCGACATCTACGCCCCGACCGGTGCGGTGATGGTGCGGCGCGGGCTTCCGCTGCGGGGTTCGCTGCTTCCCAACCGCACCCGTAGGCATGTGCCCCGGCAGCTGGTGGTGACCGAGGGAGCGCTGGCCGGCACCCGCATTCCGCTGGGCACGCAGCCGGTGCTGATCGGTCGTGCCGATGACTCGACGCTTGTGCTCACCGACGATTACGCCTCGACCCGCCACGCCAGGCTCTCGCCACGCGGTCCGGAATGGTATGTAGAGGACCTAGGATCAACAAACGGTACATACCTCGACAGGGCGAAGGTGACGACAGCGGTACGAGTTCCGATGGGCACACCGGTGCGAATCGGCAAGACGGTGATCGAGCTGCGCCCGTGACGCTCGTCCTTCGATACGCGGCCCGCAGCGACCGGGGGTTGGTGCGCGCCAACAACGAAGACTCGGTCTACGCCGGTGCGCGCCTGCTCGCGCTGGCCGACGGCATGGGCGGCCACGCCGCCGGCGAGGTGGCCTCCCAACTGGTGATCGCCGCGCTCGCTCACCTTGACGACGACGAACCCGGCGGCGATCTGCTCAGCAAGCTCGATGCCGCGGTGCGCGAAGGCAACTCGGCGATCGCCGCGCACGTCGAGGCCGATCCCGAACTCGAGGGCATGGGCACCACGCTCACCGCAATCCTGTTCGCGGGCAACCGGCTTGGTCTTGTGCACATCGGCGACTCGCGGGGATACCTGCTGCGCGACGGTGAGCTGACCCAGATCACCAAGGACGACACCTTCGTCCAGACCCTGGTGGACGAGGGCCGGATCACCGCCGAGGAGGCGCACAGCCACCCGCAGCGGTCCCTGATCATGCGGGCGCTGACGGGCCACGAGGTCGAGCCGACGCTGATCATGCGCGAGGCGCGCGCCGGCGACCGGTACCTGCTGTGCTCGGACGGCCTGTCGGATCCGGTCAGCCACGACACCATCGCCGAGGCTCTGCAGATCGAGGACGTCGCCGAAAGTGCGGATCGCCTCATCGAATTGGCGCTGCGCGGCGGCGGACCCGACAACGTGACCGTGGTGGTCGCCGACGTCGTCGACTATGACTACGGCCAGACCCAGCCCATCCTGGCGGGCGCGGTGTCCGGCGACGACGACCAGAGCGCGCCTCCGAACACCGCCGCGGGCCGCGCGTCGGCGTTCAATCCAAAACGCAATGAAGCCAAACGCGTTGTGCCGCAGCCGGAAGAACCGCCGCCGCGTCCCCGCTCCAGGCGCCGCATGTTCATCGCCGCGGCGGTGCTGATTCTCGTGGTCCTGGCCGGCCTCGCCGTCGCACGCGAGATCGTGCGCAACAACTACTACGTCAGCGAGAACGCGGGCACCGTCTCCATCATGCGGGGTGTTCAGGGCTCCTTTCTCGGCTACTCCCTCCAGGAGCCCTACCTCCTGGGATGCCTGAACGCCCGCAACGAACTTTCCCTCATCAGCGCCGACCAATCCCGCGACAACCTGGACTGCCGACTGCTCGGCGTCGACGACATGCGGCCCTCCGAACGCGCGCAGGTGATCGCCGGACTGCCGTCGGGATCGCTCGACGAAGCCATCCGCCAGATCGAGGAGCTGTCCCGCAGTTCCGTGTTGCCGGTGTGCGCTCCCCCGGCGCCGACCACCCGGCCGCCGGCCCCGTCGCCGCGAGCCGCCCCGACCTCGGGACCGTCGCCGACCTCCGGCGCGCCGCAGACCACCAGCCCCGCACCCCGCACCAGCCCAGCACCCGAAACACCGCGCACGGTCACCGGTTCCGCTCCGGCGCCGGCGACGCCGTCTCCCGCGCCGCCGTCGCCGTCTCCCGCGCCGCCGTCGCCGTCACCCTCGGCCCCGTTGCCGACGGTGACCGCACTGCCGCCGCCACCGCCTGAACCGGGAACGAACTGCCGGGAAATCTCATGACGACCCAGCCGCAGCCCGCCGTCGCGGTGACGCCTGCGCTGCCGAACCGCCGCAACGCCGAGCTGTTCCTGCTCGCGTTCGCCGCGCTGATCACCACGATCGCGCTGCTGCTCGTCGAGGCGAACCAGGAGCAGGGGCTGCGCTGGGACCTGGCCCAGTACACGGTGGCCTATCTGGCGCTGTTCACCGGCGCTCACCTGGCCGTGCGCCGCTTCGCCCCGTACGCCGACCCGCTGCTGCTTCCGGTGGTCGCACTGCTGAACGGCTTGGGGCTGGTCATGATTCACCGGCTCGACCTCGCCGAGGGCGAAACCACCGCCCAGGGGCTGGGCGGCACCGCCAACCAGCAGATGCTGTGGACGCTGGCCGGGGTGCTCGGCTTCTCCGCTGTCGTGATCTTCCTGCGCGATCACCGCATGCTGTCCCGGTACGGCTACGTGTGCGGGCTGACCGGCCTTGTGCTGCTGGCCATTCCGGCGGTGCTCCCCCGCTCGATGTCCGAACAGAATGGCGCCAAGATCTGGATTCAGTTCGAGGGCTTCTCGATTCAGCCCGCCGAGTTCTCCAAGATCCTGCTGCTGATCTTCTTCGCCTCAGTGCTGGTGTCCAAGCGCGACCTGTTCACCAGTGCCGGAAAGCATGTCCTGGGCATGGATCTGCCTCGGCCCCGCGACCTGGCCCCGCTGCTGGCGGCGTGGATCGCCTCGATCGGCGTGATGATCTTCGAGAAGGACCTCGGGACCTCGCTGCTGCTGTACGCGTCGTTCCTGGTGATGGTCTACATCGCGACCGAGCGGTTCAGCTGGGTGGTGCTCGGGTTGGCGCTGTTCGCCGCCGGAAGTGTGGTCGCCTACTACGCTTTCGACCACGTCCGGGTACGGGTGCAGACCTGGCGCGACCCGTTCGCCGACCCCGACGGCGCCGGCTACCAGATGGTGCAGTCGCTGTTCAGCTTCGCCACCGGCGGCATCTTCGGCACCGGGCTGGGTAACGGCCAGCCGGGGACGGTACCGGCCGCGTCCACCGACTTCATCATCGCCGCGATCGGCGAAGAGCTTGGGCTGGTCGGCCTTTCAGCTGTGCTGATGCTCTACACCATCGTGATCGTCCGCGGGCTGCGCACCGCCATCGCGGTGCGTGACAGCTTCGGCAAGCTGCTCGCCGCCGGCCTGGCCGCCACCCTGGCGATCCAGCTGTTCATCGTCGTCGGCGGCGTCACCAAGCTGATCCCGCTGACCGGCCTGACCACACCGTGGATGTCCTACGGCGGCTCGTCGCTGGTGGCCAACTATCTGCTGCTGGCCATCCTGGTCTGCATCTCGCACACCGCCCGGCGCCCGATCGGCGCCAGGCCGCTGCCGCCGGGCAACATCGCGGCAGCCAGCACCGAGGTGATCCAGAAAGTATGAACACCTCGCTGCGCCGCATCTCCGTCATGATCATGGGTCTGGTCGTGCTGCTGCTCGCCAACGCCACCCTGACCCAGGTGTTCACCGCCGACGGTCTGCGCGCCGATCCGCGCAACCAGCGGGTGTTGCTCGACGAGTACTCCCGCCAGCGCGGCCAGATCACCGCGGGCGGGCAGCTGCTCGCCTACTCGGTGTCGACCGAAGGCCGGTTCCGGTTCCTGCGCGTCTACCCCAACCCGATGACCTACGCCCCTGTCACCGGTTTCTACTCGCTGAGCTACTCCAGCACCGGGCTGGAACGTGCCGAGGACAGCGTGCTCAACGGTTCCGACGAGCGGCTGTTCGGGCGGCGTCTGGCCGACTTCTTCACCGGCCGCGACCCCCGCGGCGGCAATGTGTCCACCACCATCAATCCGCAGGTGCAGCAGGCCGCCTGGGACGCGATGGAGAAGGGCTGCGACGGACCGTGCACCGGCTCGGTGGTGGCGTTGGAGCCGTCGACCGGCAAGATCCTGGCACTGGTCTCGGCGCCGTCGTATGACCCGAACCTGCTGGCCACCCACGACGTCGCCGAACAGGCCGAGACGTGGCAGCAGCTGCGTGACGACCCGCAGTCACCGCTGCTCAACCGTGCGATCGCCGAGACCTACCCGCCTGGGTCGACGTTCAAGGTGATCACCACCGCCGCAGCACTGCAGGCCGGCGCCACCCCGGACACGCAGCTGACCGCGGCCCCGCAGATCCCGCTGCCGGACAGCACGGCGACGCTGGAGAATTTCGGCGGCACGCCCTGCGGCGCGGGCCCGACCACCTCACTGCGGAACGCGTTCGCCAACTCCTGCAACACCGCGTTCGTCCAGCTCGGCATCGACACCGGCGCCGACCAGTTGCGCAGCACCGCCGGCGCGTTCGGCGTCGGCGAGGATGCGCCGGCGATCCCGCTGCAGGTGGCCGAATCCACCGTCGGCCCCATCGACGACGACGCGGCGCTCGGGATGTCCAGCATCGGGCAGCGCGACGTCGCACTGACGCCGTTGCAGAACGCGATGATCGCCGCGACCGTCGCGAACAAAGGGGTGACGATGCGTCCCTACCTGGTGGAAAGCCTGCGGGGTCCGGACCTGGCGAACATCGCCACCACCGCCCCCACCCAAGAGCGGCGGGCGGTCACCGAGCAGGTCGCGGATACACTTACGGACTTGATGGTCGCCGCCGAGCAGGTGACTCAGCAGAAGGGAGCCATCGCCGGCGTGCAGATCGCATCCAAGACCGGCACCGCGGAGCACGGCACGGATCCGCGCAATACGCCGCCGCATGCCTGGTACATCGCTTTCGCGCCCGCTCAGGCACCCAAAGTCGCGGTCGCGGTGCTTGTCGAGAACGGCGGCAACCGCCTGTCCGCGACGGGCGGCGCACTCGCCGCCCCGATCGGCCGGGCGACGATCGCCGCGGCGCTGAGGGAGGCCTCATGAGCCACCTCGCCGGAGGCGGGCCAATGAGCCACCTCGCCGGAGGCGGGCCAATGAGTCACCTCGCCGGAGGCGAGCCAATGAGCCACCTCGCCGGAGGCGAGAAATGAGCCCAAGAGTCGGCGTCACGCTGTCCGGCCGGTACCGGCTGCAGCGGCTCATCGCCACCGGCGGCATGGGTCAGGTCTGGGAGGGCGTGGACTCACGTCTGGGCCGCCGTGTCGCGATCAAGGTTCTCAAGGCGGAGTACTCGACGGACGCCGAGTTCGTCGAACGGTTCCGCGCCGAGGCGCGCACGGTCGCGATGCTCAACCATCCCGGCATCGCCGGGGTGTACGACTACGGCGAAACCGATATCGACGGCGAGGGCCGCACCGCCTACCTGGTCATGGAACTGGTCAACGGGGAGCCGTTGAACTCGGTGATCAAGCGCACCGGCCGGCTGTCACTGCGTCACGCACTGGACATGCTGGAGCAGACCGGGCGAGCGCTGCAGGTCGCCCACTCCGCCGGTCTGGTGCACCGCGACGTCAAGCCGGGCAACATCCTGATCACGCCTACCGGGCAGGTCAAGCTCACCGACTTCGGCATCGCGAAGGCCGTCGACGCGGCGCCGGTCACCCAGACCGGCATGGTCATGGGCACCGCCCAGTACATCGCGCCCGAGCAGGCCCTCGGCCACGACGCCACCGCGGCCAGTGACGTGTACTCGCTGGGAGTCGTTGGCTACGAAGCGGTTTCGGGTAAGCGGCCGTTCACCGGTGACGGTGCGCTGACCGTCGCGATGAAGCACATCAAGGAGACCCCTCCCCCGCTGCCGGCCGATCTGCCGCCCAATGTGCGCGAGCTCATCGAGATCACACTGGTCAAGAACCCCGGCATGCGCTACAAGTCGGGCGGTCCGTTCGCCGACGCCGTCGCGGCCGTGCGCGCGGGTCGACGGCCTCCCCGGCCCAACGCCGCACCGTCGATCGGGCGCGCCGCGCCCACCGCGGTGCCACCGGCGATCGCGCCGCGCCCCGTCGCCGACACCACCGGCCGTGCCCCGGCCCCGACGTCGCGCGCCCGCACCACCGGCAGCCACCACCGCTCGGCTCCGCCGGCCCGCAGCACCTTCTCGTCCGGGCAGCGGGCGCTGCTGTGGGCGGCGGGTGTGCTCGGCACGCTGGCGATCGTCATCGCGATCCTGATCGTCCTCAACGCCCAGGACCGCAAGGACCGGCCACCGCCGACGACCATCACCGAGACCCCGTCCAGCCAGACCGAGACGCCGCCAGAGACGCCGGGCGCCGCGCCTGCCACGCTGGGCGATCATGAACCGGATCGATTGTGGGTATCCCGGGCTGTTGACAGCCCGCCCCATCAGGTGACCCTGCACGTTCCAGAACAGAAGTTGCGATGACGACCCCCAAGCACCTGTCCGACCGCTATGAAGTCGGCGAGATCCTGGGCTTCGGCGGTATGTCCGAGGTCCACCTCGCCCGTGACCTGCGCCTACACCGTGACGTCGCCATCAAGGTGTTGCGCGCCGACCTGGCCCGCGATCCCAGCTTCTATCTGCGGTTCCGGCGCGAGGCGCAGAACGCCGCCGCGCTGAACCACCCCGCCATCGTCGCGGTCTATGACACCGGTGAGGCCGAAACCCCGACCGGTCCGCTGCCCTACATCGTCATGGAGTACGTCGACGGGGTGACGCTGCGCGACATCGTGCACAGCGACGGACCGATGCCGCCTCAGCGAGCCATCGAGGTGATCGCCGACGCCTGCCAGGCGCTGAACTTCAGCCACCAGCACGGCATCATCCACCGCGATGTCAAACCCGCGAACATCATGATCAGCAAGACCGGCGCGGTGAAGGTGATGGACTTCGGCATCGCCCGGGCGTTGGCCGACGCCGGTAACCCGGTCACCCAGACCGCGGCGGTGATCGGCACCGCGCAGTACCTGTCGCCCGAACAGGCCCGCGGCGTCAAGGTCGACGCCCGCTCGGATGTGTACTCACTGGGCTGCGTGTTGTACGAAGTCCTCACCGGCGAACCGCCGTTCGTCGGGGATTCGCCGGTCGCGGTGGCCTATCAGCACGTCCGGGAGGACCCGGTGCCGCCGTCGCAGCGGCACAGCGGCATCTCCCCCGAACTGGACGCGGTGGTGCTCAAGGCGCTGGCCAAGAATCCCGACAACCGGTATCAGACGGCCGCGGAGATGCGCTCCGATCTGGTGCGGGTGCACAGCGGCGAGACACCGGACGCACCGAAGGTGTTCACCGACGCCGAGCGGACGTCATTGCTGGCCGCGGGCCCCGCCCGTCACCGCGCCGAACCGGCCGATCCCGGGCCCGACCTTCCGGCGCAGTACGACGACGGCGCACGCCGCGGATCCCTGGGCCGCTGGCTGATCGCGGTGGCGGTACTCGCGGTGCTGACGGTCCTGGTGACCATCGGCATCAACACCTTCGGCGGTGAGACCCGGGCCGTCCAGGTCCCGGACGTAAGCGGTCAGGCCTCTGCCGATGCCATCGCGACGCTGCAGAACCGCGGCTTCTCGATCCGGACCCAGCAGAAGCCTGATTCGGAGGTACCGCCGGACCATGTGATCAACACCGAGCCCGACGCGAACACCGAGGTGGACGCCGGCGAGGAGATCACGCTGAACGTGTCGACCGGTCCGGAACAGCGCGAGGTGCCCGACGTGTCCGGCCTCAGCTACAGCGAGGCGGTGCGCCGGCTCACCGATGCCGGGTTCGAACGGTTCCGGCAGACGACGTCGACGTCGCTGCCCGAGCAGAAGGACCGGGTGCTGTCCACGGTGCCGCCGGCCAATCAGACCTCGGCGATCACCAATGAGATCACCATCGTGGTGGGCAAGGGCCCGGCCACGGCGCTGATCCCCGAGTGCGTCGGCCAGACTGTCCAGACCTGTCAGCAGGTGCTGTCGGCCTCCGGGTTCACCAAAGCGGTCCCGGTCGAGGTGGACAGCACGGTATCGGCGGGTCAGGTGGTCGGGCTCGAGCCGGGCGCCGGTCAGACCGTCCCGCAGGATTCGGTGATCCAGATCCAGGTCTCGCGCGGCAACCAGTTCGTGATGCCGGACCTCACCGGCCAGTTCTGGACCGAGGCCGAACCGCGGCTGCGCGCACTGGGATGGACCGGGGTGCTCGACAAGGGCGCCGACGTGCCCAACAGCGGTCAGCGCACCAACGCGGTGGTGTCCCAGAGCCCGCCCCCGGGCACCGGGGTGAACTTCGGCGGCCGGATTACGCTGAACTTCGCGTCGTAGCGGCCGCCACGGCGTCGGCGACCTCGTCCTCGAGGGCGCGCACGAGCGACTCCGCCGGGGCTTGCCCGCAGTAGCCCAGCCAGTTGGCCAGCATGCGGTGACCGCCCTGGGTCAGGATCGACTCCGGGTGGAACTGCACCCCGTGGATGGGCAGCTCCCGGTGTCGGACGCCCATGATGACGCCGCCGTCATCGCCCCCGTCGCTCCGCTGCACCCCGACGGTCCTGGCGGTGACCTCCAGCTCGGCCGGCATGGTCTCGGGCAGAATCGTCAGCGAGTGGTAGCGCGTCGCGGTGAACGGGTCCGGCAGCCCCCGCAGCACACCCTCATCCGTGTGGTGCACCGTGCTGGTCTTACCGTGCAGCAGTTCGGGCGCCCGGTCGACGGTGCCGCCGAATGCCACCCCGATCGCCTGATGCCCAAGGCACACGCCCAGCAGCGGAGTGCCGGTGGCAGCGCACGCATGCACCAGCGCGATCGAGGCACCGGCGCGCTCCGGCGTACCCGGTCCGGGGCTGAGCAGCACCCCGTCGAATTCGCCGGCCGCCCGACGGATGTCGGCGTCGGAGCTGAGGCGGTCGTCGTCGTTACGCCACACCTGCGCGTGCACCCCGAGTTGGCCCAAGTACTGGACCAGGTTGAACACGAAGCTGTCGTAGTTGTCGACCACCAAGACCTGCATTGGCACAGGCTACCGACAGTGCCGTCGCCGACGCTCAGGCAGCGCCGGCGGCACTCTCACGGCCGCCGTCGCCCGTGTCACCGTCGTCGTCCTCGGACGTGTCGGTAGGAGGCTCGGGCTCGGGCTCGGCTTTGAGGCCGGGTTCGGGGTCAGCGGACTCAAGCTCGGCCTCGATGTCGCCGGCCGGGCCGCCGGCGGACTCGACGTCGTCGTCGACGAGCACGGTGACGGGGTCGATGTCGGCCTCGACCAGCACCTCGTCGACGTTGAGTTCCTCCGGCACGGGGTCCGCCGAGTCCTCCGGAGCCACGGAGTCTCCGTCGGAATTCTTGGAGCCGCCGCGGGCTGATTCGGGCTCCTCAGCACCGTCGGGTCTGCTGCGGACACCGGGACCGCCCAGGCTGGGCGGCGGGGTTCCGGTACCCCAGTCCGCGCCCTCGCCCTGTTCGATGAACGCCGGGCGCTCGTAATCGCGCTCGATCAGCGGGCGCAGGAAACCGTCGAGCTGGTCTATCGTGTCGTCGTCGACGAACCAGTCCAGCCACCTCAACATCGGCAGCACGTCCGCCTTGATCAGCATGTACGTGGTGTTGCCGTCGCGGTAGACGAGGTTGTCGGGATCGTTGATGTCCACATCGTCGAAGTAGGACAGGTGCCGGGCGAAGGTCGCGTTGACCGATGACAACCAGCCCCACCGCGTAGGCCGGTCGGCAACGCTGTCGTATTGCATCGCCACCTCGAGGTGCGCGTAGGGCTGCACGTTGGGAAGGCCGGTCCAGAACAGGTTCCGGTCGTCGCCACCGAACCTGTTCTCCGGATTACCGAACGTGACGATCGTGACGCGAGCCGGGTCGGGCGCCGTGAACGGGTTCTCGGCCCACTCGCGCAGCCGGTGGTAGGTCGACGCCGCGCCGAGCGAGTACGCCATCACGATGATGTCGCCCTGCGTGGCGGCAACCGCGTTCTGAAGTTGGATGGAGCCCAGCGCGACGTCGAACGGGGTGCGGTTGTTGTTGATCGACGTGCAGGTGTTCCGCTCGCAGAACGCGCCGTTGAACGCGGTCTGGGTGGTGCCCTTCGGCTGTCCGGTGCCTTCGACCCCGAGCACTGTGGCCGCGGATCCGGTCGGAGTCCAGGACAGGCACACCGCTGCCGGCGCCGCCAACGCTGCGATCAGTGTGCCTCGTGCCATGCGATTTCTCGGCGCGCTGTGCTTCCCCATGATCCCCCGATCCGGCGCGTGCAATTAGCTACTGCCCCCAGCGCCGGTGACGGATGTGGTGTCTTCAGGCAGGCGCAGCTGCGGCTTCCGTGGTTGCTGCGCCTGAGAATAAGCTTTCTTATCCCAGATCACAGCTTGTCGTTGATCAGGAAAGATATAGCACGGATTTGCCGAGTGCGCCTAAATTTACGTATCTGGAATTTATAGCTGGTCAGTATCCGAGCGGGCCGAGTGGTAGCGCATATCGCAGGCGAACCGACTCCTGGTGGCCGACCAGCTCAACCTCGCGGACTTCCTCGGTGTATCCGAGCCCGAACCGGACCGCATAGCGCTTGTAGAGGGTGACCAGCGGCGACTCCGCAAGCGCGGTCTGCATCGCCGTGGCGTCCCCGATCGCCGAGATGACGTACGGCGGACTGTAGGTGCGCCCGTTGAGCAGCAGGGTGTTGCCCACGCACCGTGGGGCCGAGGTCCCGATGATGCGCTGATCCTGAACCTGGATGCCTTCGGCTCCGGCGCTCCACAGTGCGTTGAGCACGCCGAGAATGTCCTGCTGGTGCACCACCAGGTCGTCCGGCGACGCATCCCGCGGGAAACGCCCCTGAGCGTCGCGCTGCGCGTCGTTGAGCGTGACCACCAGTCCCGGACCACGCAGCGGCGTCAGCGCCGACTGGGGGGCCAGCGCATCGGCACGCTCGACCATCGCCGCCAGCGCCGCATCGGCGCTCGGCGAGCCGCCGTGGTGGTTGTCGATCTGTGAGGCGAGCGCATCCCGGTCGGCGGTGCGCCGGTCCACCGACTGCTGGGCTTCCCGAACCAGATCCACGAGGCGGGGGGCGTCGCTGCGGCGGATCTCGTCGCCGCCGGAGACCCCGTGGGTCACGCCGAGCAGCAGTCCGGCGGCCGCACAGACGGCGGGGACGCCGTAGCGCCACACTGATCGCTTCCTCCCGGAAGCGTGGCGGTGGTCCATCGGTGTCGTCTCTTTCCGAGGTGGCCTGCGAGCCTGCGTTAGGCTTTCCCTACACATCGTCGCACTGACCGGTCGTTCGTGGCACCGGTGACAGCCGCGGCGCCGATCGTCCGAAGGTACGCATGCCCAAGTCCAAGGTCCGTAAGAAGAACGACTTCACCATCAACCCGGTGAGCCGGACTCCGGTCAAGGTCAAGGCGGGGCCGTCCAGCACCTGGTTCGTGGTGCTGTTCGTGAGCCTGATGCTGATAGGGCTGGTGTGGTTGATCGTGTTCCAGCTGGCGGGCTCGGGTCCGGATGTGCCGAGCTTTCTGCAATGGATGTCCGACCTGAACGTCTGGAACTACGCCATTGCGTTTGCCTTCATGATCACCGGGCTTTTGCTCACGATGCGCTGGCGGTGACCGTTCGGCGCGTCTGGATTGAATCCATTGTGGAAGCCCGCCGTTCTCCCGCACGCCATCCGCGCGTCACCGGATCACACGGATGTTATTCATCCCCATTGGGGATAGCACTTGTGGATAACCGCGTTCGGCGCGGTAGGAGGGTGTGAGAAGCGCATGCAGCAAACACAGTGGGGTCCTTCGCCGGGAGGCATCGCGGCGGCCGGTCTGTTGGGGATTCTCATGGCGATCGCCGCTGTGACCCTGGTCACAGACCCTCCGGGCCGACTCCTGATCGGCGTTGCCGCCGCCGGGTTGGTGGTGTTTGCAATCATGTCGTGGCGCGCACGCCCGAAACTGGCAATCACCGATCGGGCTCTGATCTACCGCGGCTGGTTCGGCTCTCGAGAACTGACGCAGGAAGATCTCACCCGCGTCCGCATCACCGAGTTCCGGCGTATCGGCCGCAAGATGCGGCTGCTCGAGCTGGACACCACCGACGGACGGCTGCTCGTGCTGAGTCGGTGGGATCTCGGCACCGACCCGCTGCACGTACTCGACGCGCTGACCGCCGCCGGGTATGCGCCCGGCGCCGGTTCAGGCGACGTCTAGGAGATCGTCACCGACTCGATCACGACCGGGTCGGTGGGGCGGTCGCTGCGGTCGGTCGCCGTGGTGGCGATCGCGTCGACGACCTTGCGCGACTCCGGATCGACGACCTCGCCGAAGATGGTGTGGCGCCGGTTCAGGTGCGGGGTCTCCGTCACCGTGATGAAGAACTGCGAACCGTTGGTGCCCGGCCCGGCGTTGGCCATCGCCAGCAGATAGGGCTTGTCGAACTGCAGTTCCGGGTGGAACTCGTCGGCGAACTGGTATCCCGGCCCGCCGCGGCCCGTCCCGGTCGGGTCGCCGCCCTGGATCATGAAACCGTCGATGACGCGGTGGAACACCGCGCCGTCGTAGAACGGTCCCGACGAGCCGCCGGACGCGTTCTCCGTGCTGTACTCCTTGGTGCCCTGGGAGAGTCCGACGAAATTGGACACGGTCTTCGGAGCGTGGTTTCCGAACAGGGCGATCTTGATATCGCCGCGGTTGGTGTGCAGGGTCGCGGTCGCGGTCTGAATGGGACTCGTCACGAGAACTCAGTGTGCCACGTCCGGTCCGACGGCCAACCGGCCACCGTCCCGTAGGCGGGGATGGCAGTCTGGAAGGCGACATCCGACAGCCTGAAAGAGGTAGGCCATGAGCTCTGCGACCCGCGTGCGTCTGACCCCGAGCCAGCGGCTCAGCCGTGGTCTGAAGTACTCGACCGTCGGCCCGGTCGACGTCACCAGGGGAGCCGTGGGCCTCGGAGTCGACACGGTGCGGAACTCGGCCGCCTGGGCCGGCGCCCGGTACCGCCGCAGCAAGGTGGCACACCAGGTGAAGGCCGAATTGGCCGCCGCGCAGGAGACTTTGGCGGCCGAGGTGGCCGCGGCCCAGGAAGTCGTCGCCGGGTTGCCGCAGGCGCTGCAGAAGGCCCGCAAGTCCCGTCGCCGCAAGCGCCCGCTGCTGTTGGCCGGTGTCGCGGTCGTGGTGCTGGCCGGGGGAGCGGTGGCGTTCTCGATCGTGCGGCGCTCCACCCAACCCGAACCCTCGGCGCTGCCGCCCAGCGTCGAGGTCACCCCCAAGCCGTAGCCGCCGCTCATGGCCGCGGTGTCGGTGTTCGATTTGTTCTCTGTCGGCATCGGGCCGTCGAGTTCACACACCGTGGGCCCGATGCGGGCGGCCCGGCGCTTCGCCGACGGGCTGGCCGCATCCGGGCTCCTAAACACCGTCGCAAGGGTGCGCGTTGAGCTGTACGGCTCCCTGGGAGCCACCGGCGCGGGGCACGGAACCCCGGGAGCGGTGGTGCTCGGCCTGGAGGGCGCCGACCCCGAGACGGTGGACCCCGGCCAGGCGCGCGAGCGGGTCCGGCAGATCACCGATGCGCAACGACTGCGCATCGCAGGCACCCGCGAGATCGCGTTCGACATCACCGCCGACATCGTCATGTCGTTGCAGCCCATGCAGTTTCACAGCAACGGCATGATCTTCACCGCCCATGACCGCGGCGGCTCGGTGCTTGCGCGGCGGGTGTACTACTCCGTCGGTGGGGGATTCGTGGTCGACGAGGAGCAGGCCGCCCGGGCGTCCTCCGACGACGACGTCGCGCTGCCGTACCCGTTCCACACCGGCGCCGAGCTCGTCGCGCTGGCCGACGAAAACCGCTGCAGTATCGCCGATCTGGTGGCTGCCAACGAACAGGCGCTCGGAAACGGGACCCGCTTGCGAGCGGGCCTGCTGCGCATCTGGGCGACGATGCGCGAGTGCGTCGGCAACGGGTTGGCCGCGGACGGGACGCTGCCGGGAAGGCTGCACGTGCGCCGCCGCGCGAAGGCGCTGGCGCAGGCGCTGGAGAACAATCCCGCCGATCCTCTGTACGCGATGGACTGGGTCACGGTGTATGCGCTGGCGGTCAACGAGGAGAACGCCGCGGGAGGTCGTGTCGTGACGGCGCCGACCAACGGGGCGGCCGGCATCATTCCGGCTGTCCTGCACTATTACTGGCGATTCGTCGCGGGAGCCGACGAGGACGGGGTGGTCGAGTTCCTGCTCACCGCGGCGGCGATCGGGCAACTCTTCAAGGCCAACGCCTCGATCTCGGGTGCCGAGGTGGGCTGTCAGGGTGAAGTCGGCTCGGCCTGCTCGATGGCGGCAGGCGGTCTGGCCGCGGTGCTGGGCGGCACGCCGGCGCAGGTCGAGAACGCCGCCGAGATCGGCATCGAGCATAACCTGGGACTGACGTGCGACCCGGTCGGCGGACTGGTGCAGATTCCGTGCATCGAGCGCAACGCGGTCGCATCGGTCAAGGCGATCACCGCGGCCCGGATGGCAATGTTCGGCGACGGCAGCCACCATGTCAGCCTCGACACCGCGATCAAGACCATGCGCGACACCGGGGCGGACATGGCCGACAAGTACAAGGAGACCTCACGCGGGGGACTGGCTCTCAACGTCGTGGAGTGTTGAGCCGGTCGTGAGATGTTGATTTGTCTGTGGAGCCTAGGAGATTCGAACTCCTGACATCTGCCTTGCAAAGGCAGCGCTCTACCAACTGAGCTAAGGCCCCTCGTCGATCAAGGTACGTCGGCCTGCGCGGCAGGCAGGGTGTGCCATACCTCGGCACTGTGCTGGGTCCGCCACACAAGCACCGCGGCCACCGCCGCGATGGCCGCGCCGAGCAGAAGCACCAGCCTCATCGACATGTACCTTTCCGTGGGGCTAGGAGGACTCGAACCTCCGACCTCTTCGTTATCAGCGAAGCGCTCTAACCGCCTGAGCTATAGCCCCGTTCAACCGCACGGGCCGAGCGACGAGATTACCGCACCGACAACCCGACTCCCAAACCGCGGTGTGGTGACCTCAGTCGCGGTCGGCGAGCGTGACCTCCACGCCGCCCACCAGATCTGTCGTCAGGTTGTAGATGAACGCCCCGATGGTCGCCGCGGCGGTCATCAGCACGATGTTGACCAGCCCGATCAGCGCGGCCCCGCCGAAGATGGTGCCGCTGGACACCAGCTCCCCTCCGGAACTGCCGCTGGCGCTGGTGAGCAGGTCACCGACATTGCTGTTGAGCTTGCTCCAGACGCCCATGCCGCCGAGCACCAGGTACAGGAACGCCACGGCGATCATCCAGACGAAGAACAGCACCACCGACAGCAGCAGCGACACCTTCAGCGTGCTCCACGGATCGACACGCCGGATCTGCATGCTCGCCCGCACCGGACCCCGGTGTTGCTGCCGGGTGCCCGCCTGTACCGCGCGGTTGCCGGGTGCCGGCGTGCTCTTCACCGGCGGCTTGGGCTGCTGCTCGGTCGGACGCTCCGCCGGCCTGCGCTGCTGGCGGGGGAGTCCACCCGACAGGTCCGGGATCTCGCTGGCATACGCGGCACCCTGATCGGGCCGCACACCCGGCTCCGGCCGATTCGGCTCGGGACGCGGGACCTCGGGCCGGGCGGCTTGGTCCGAGCGGCTCACGTCGGGACGAGGGGCCTGCTCGGGACGAATCACTTCGGTGCGGTCATTGCGCGCCTGAGCCTCGGTGTCCTGGCCACCCGTCGGGGCCGCTCCGCCGGCGATGAAGCGGTTGAGCCGGGCATCCAGGCCGGCCTGCGTGCCGGCCCGGGGCGCGTCGGGATGCGCCCCCTCAGGAGCCTGTTGCCGGGCCCGGCCCGCCGGGCCCCGCTGCCACGGAGGTGGATCGCCGGCGTCGGCCGTCTGCGGCGCCCGGGAGCCGCCGTCCTGACCGGGACCCGCGGCCGACCCGTTGGCCGCGTCACCCGGACGCGGGTAGCCCGGCTCCTTCGGTGAGCTCACCTACGACTCCTCACTTGTCGGCGCCTCCGGGTCGGCGTTGACCTCGTCGGTGCTGTCGCCGGCTTCGGCGTTGCGTGCGATCGCGATCAGTGTGTCGCCCTCACCCAGGTTCATCAAGCGAACGCCCTTGGTCTGGCGCCCGGCCTTACGAACCTGACGCGCGGCGGTCCGGATCACGCCACCTCCGGAGGTGATGGCGTACAGCTCGGTGTCCTCGTCGACGATCAGCGCACCGACCAGCGTGCCACGCCGCTTGTCGAACTGGATGGTCAGCACGCCCTTGCCGCCACGGCCCTGGACCGGATACTCGTCGATCGCGGTGCGCTTGGCATAACCGCCGGAAGTGGCCACTAACAGGTAGGTGTCCGGACGCACCACGTTCAGCGAGAGCAGCGCGTCATCGCCGTTGAACCGCATGCCCTGTACGCCCGAGGTCGCGCGGCCCATGGGTCGCAACGCCTCGTCCGTGGCCGAGAAGCGGATCGACTGCCCGTTCGCCGAGACCAGCAGCAGGTCGTCCTCCGCGGAGCACAGCACCGCGCCGACCAGTTCGTCACCGTCGCGCAGGTTCACCGCGACGATGCCGCCGGAGCGGTTGGAGTCGAAGTCCACCAGCCGCGACTTCTTGACCAGACCGTTGCGGGTGGCCAGCACCAGGTACGGCGCGTCCTCGTAGCTCTTGAGCTGGATCACCTGCGCGATCCGCTCGTTGGGCTGGAAGGCCAGCAGGTTGGCGACGTGCTGACCGCGTGCGGTCCGCGAGGCCTCGGGCAGTTCGTAGGCCTTGGCCCGGTACACCCGGCCCTGCGTGGTGAAGAACAGGATCCAGTCATGCGTCGAGCAGACGAAGAAGTGGTTGACGATGTCGTCCTGCTTGAGCCCCGCACCCTGCACGCCCTTACCGCCGCGCTTCTGGCTGCGGTACAGGTCGGTCTTCGTGCGCTTGGCGTAACCGGTCTCAGTGATCGTGACGACCACGTCTTCCCGCGCGATCAGATCCTCGTCGGCGACATCGCCGTCGGCCGGGACGATCCGGGTGCGGCGGTCGTCGCCGTGCTTGTCGACGATCTCCTTGAGCTCGTCGTGCACGATCGCGCGCTGCCGCTCCGGCTTGGCCAGGATGTCCTCGAGGTCGGCGATCTCGGCCTCGATCTTGGCCAGATCGTCGACGATGCGCTGACGTTCCAGGGCGGCCAGGCGCCGCAGCTGCATGTCCAGGATGGCCTGGGCCTGGATCTCGTCGATGTCGAGCAACTCGATCAGGCCGTTGCGGGCGATCTCGACGGTCTCGGAGGCGCGGATCAACGCGATCACCTCGTCGAGTGCGTCGAGCGCCTTGACCAGACCGCGCAGGATGTGGGCCCGTTCGTTGGCCTTACGCAGCCGGTAGCGGGTGCGCCGGACGATGACATCCAACTGGTGGTTGACGTAGTGGCGGATCAGCTGGTCGAGGCGCAGCGTGCGCGGCACCCCGTCGACGATCGCCAGCATGTTGGCGCCGAAGCTGGTTTGCAGCTGGGTGTGCTTGTAGAGGTTGTTCAGCACCACCTTGGCCACGGCATCGCGCTTGATCTCCACGACGATGCGCAGACCCACGCGATCACTGGACTGGTCCTCGATATTGGAGATACCGGCCAGCTTCCCGTCGCGCACCTGCTCGGCGATCGAAGTGATGAAGTTGTCGTGGTTGACCTGGTACGGCAACTCGGTGATCACCAACGACGTGCGGCCGCGCGAATCCTCTTCGATCTCGACGACGCCGCGCATCCGGATCGACCCGCGACCCGTCTTGTAGGTGTCCTCGATGCCCTGGGATCCGACGATCAAGCCGTAGGTGGGGAAGTCGGGCCCCTTGACCCGCGCCATCACCGCCTCGCAGGTGGCTTCCTCGTCGGCCTCGTGGTTCTCCAGGCACCAGTAGACGGCCTCGGCGAGTTCCCGCAGGTTGTGCGGCGGCATGTTGGTGGCCATGCCGACGGCGATTCCGCCCGAGCCGTTGGCCAGCAGGTTCGGGAACCGGCTCGGCAGAACCGTCGGCTCTTGCACCCGACCGTCGTAGTTCGGGATGAAATCGACTGTCTCCTCGTCGATTTCGCGCAGCATGTCCATCGCCAGCGGAGTGAGCCGCGCTTCGGTGTTGTGACTGACAAAGCCATTCGTGATGAAGGAATGGTCGTCGGTGTCCACCCGCAGGCTGTACACCGGTTGTACGCCGGCGTCCGTTACCGACGCCACCTTCGCGTAGTAGAAGCGACCATCGGTGAGCTCCGCGGCGATCGCACGGACATCGCTGTCGGCGATATGACTGAGGATCTCTTCACCGTCTCGACGCCACCGCGAGAGGCGATCGATCTTGTGCTTGCGCAGCCACTCCTTGTCGGTCCAGCGACCCCCGGCGCTCGTACGGATGAACGCCGCCAGGCCTGGAACGTGATCGCCGTCCATACCCGCTGCACGACCAGGAAGGTCGGCAAGCAAGCGCTGTAACTTGCGCTGCTTGGCTCCGCCGAAGCCAATTCTTGAGCAGAAGTCCTCGGCATGAGCTCGGTTGGTGATGACGACCTTGTGCTCACCCGTTGCGTGGAGGTATCGGCGTGAGATGACACCGAACTCCAGCAACATCTGCTGAACGTCTTTGGCCAACTGCCCGCTACGCGTCGAGTACGAAATCTGGATCGTGTTGCGCGGCAACGCCGAGCAGGAACCATCGCCTTCGAAGAGGGCCTGTAGAAATGCCCTCTTCACTGCGGCCGCGGAATTCCACAACCAGGCGGGCACCTTCTTGGCCGCGCAACGTTGGGCCTTCAGTCCAGACAAGCGGCTGTTATCAAGTGCCGCCATGTCCTGTACGTCGAGTTCCAGGAGGTTCGATCCCGAAGCGATCTGCCGCTCATACACGTACCGCGGGCCCCCGACAACGGTGTCGTAAGCCGCGACGACCATGTTGAAGTAATCGCGATCGAGGTTGTTGAAACCCGCACGGGACTCGCTCACGAAGCCTTCGCTGATGAAAGCGCCCAACAGCATCGCCTCCATGACATCGTGCCATTCACCAGGGCCGAACTCGACCGGCGGGGTCCGTTGCAGCACCACGCAATCGTCCGGGCGGATCTCTTCGATCAACTTCCACAGCAGCGTGGGAACACCGCCCACATCGACCAGACACAGCAACGGGTGATTCGCCGTGCCCGTGACCTCGAACCCCTCTGCGGTTCGAACCGTGAATGTCTCGTGATCGCCAGAGTGGAACAGCGCGTTGGCCGTCACGGGGTTCCCGTGCCTGTCGAGAACCTTCAGATCGATCTCGTTGTCCGAGTTCGACCGAGCTCCCGCGACGACATCGCCGATGCGCACCGACTGCCCGAACGGTAGCCGGACCATCGCATCGCCCGTGACGCAGTAGCGCATCGCGGCTGGCGGGTCATTGCCCGGCGAGCCGAAGTTGCCCTGCCCGTCGACCAGCGGGTAGCGCAGCGACCAGGGTTGGGCCATCCGGACCAGGGTGTCGTAGATCGACGAGTCGCCGTGAGGGTGGTAATTGCCCATCGTCTCGGCCACGGAGCGCGCGGATTTCGCGTGCCCGCGGTCGGGCCGGAAACCGGAGTCGAACATCGCGTACAGCACGCGGCGGTGCACCGGCTTGAGGCCGTCCCGCACCTCGGGCAGCGCACGGCCGACGATCACGCTCATCGCGTAGTCGATGTAGCTGCGCTGCATCTCGTGCTGGATGTCGACCGGCTCGATGCGGTCGCCTGCTTCGCCGCCCGGAGGCAACGTGGTGTCTGTCATGAAATTGTCCTAGGTACCTGGGTGTGCGTCATCAAACATCAAGGCATCAAACATCAAGGAAACGAACGTCTTTGGCGTTCCGGGTGATAAAGCTGCGCCGTGCTTCGACGTCCTCGCCCATCAGGATCGAGAACAGTTCGTCGGCCGCGGCCGCATCGTCGAGCGTGACCTGCCGGAGCACACGCACCGACGGATCCATCGTGGTCTCCCACAGCTCCTTGGCGTCCATCTCGCCCAGACCCTTGTAGCGCTGGATGCCGTCCTCTGCGTTGATCTTCTTGCCCGCGGCGCGGCCGGCTTCGAGCAGAC
>NZ_JBTBFV010000029.1:0-67454 GCF_054786995.1 Mycobacterium sp. ZZG | reverse complement strand
ATTCCTTTGCTCGAGTGACTTTGGTCGGTCTCTCGAAGAATCACGCGATGACCCTCAATCAGTCGGCTACGACACGCCGGTACCGCTGATCAGGTCCGACTCGTACACCACTCTGCTGGACGCAACCGGTCGATCCGCGTTCCTCGCCACATTCAGGAGACACAGCTGCGAGTGCGGGACGCGGTGGAGACACTCTCTCGGCGCTTGAACCGGTCACCGACGAACCCCGAGTTGGCGCGGGAACTCGGCATCGGCAGCGACGACGTGGCCCAGTCGAGCTCTGCGCATTGGGCGTATCAACCGCTGTCACTCGATGCGTCTCGTTCGGGGCCGGGTGGACCGGATCCGACGTTGCTCGGAACGACTCACGGCGCGGAAGACCCCCACTTCGAGACCGTCGAGGATCGCATCGTGCTACAGGACGCCATCGGCGCGCTGACTCCTCGATCCCGCGCGATTCTCGGTATGCGCTACTTCAACGGCCTGTCCCAGCGAGAAATCGGTCGCCGACTGGGCATTTCTCAAGTTCAGGTGTCTCGGCTGCTGAATGCGGCGCTAACCCTGCTGCGACGGCGATTGACCGCCGACGCCGCGTCGACAGCGAGCGGAAGCCGAACAGATTCGGTACCGACGGATGTGGCCGGCGTCGCCATGGACTTTGAGAGGTAGTGCGCTGCATGTGGTTTGACACATGGTCCGACGTCGTCCGAGTTCTGCTCATCGGTTCGGCTGCCTACGTCGCCCTGATCGTAGTACTGCGGGTATCGGGCAAACGGACTCTGGCCAAACTCAACGCGTTCGACTTGGTGGTCACCGTCGCCGTCGGCTCGACGCTGGCCACCATTCTGCTCAACACCGACGTGTCATTCGTGGAGGGATCGACCGCGCTGGCGCTGCTCGCCGGGCTGCAGTATGCCGCGGCAAAGGTGTCATCGCGGTTTCGCGCCGGTCGGACGGTGCTGACCGCCCGACCGACGCTCCTGCTGTCCCACGGCCGATCACTCGACGACGCGTTGCGCCGCCAGCGCGTCAGTGCCGACGAGATTCACCAGGCGATCCGGTCGTCGGGGCACGGTGACGTCAGCCGGATCGCGGCGGTCGTACTGGAGAGCGACGGTTCCCTCAGCGTCATTCCCCACGACAAGATCGGCGATGGGTCTGCGCTGGCCGGAGTGGCGAACGCTTCAGCGCCACCGAGGCGATGACGCTGTCGTTGACGGAATCAACCCGCAGGCCATCGACGGTCGAGTGCTTCCCGGACGTTTCGCGCCAATTGATCCAACTGACGCCGCTCGACGTCATCGTAATCCCGGCCGGCCACCGCCCTCTCAAGACGGCGGAGCCGGTCAGCGATCGCGTGCCGGTGTTCGGGGAGCACCACCACCCAGGCGAGTTCGCGCAGCATCGACAGCAACCGTTTCAGCACCGCCGGGTCGCTCGCGCCGTAGAGCAATGGCTGGTTGGAGACGATATCGAGCAGATCCGGCAAGTCGGGTTGCGCCAGTACCACCCGGGCCGCCCCGTTCTCGTCGCGCAGAATCCGGGGACCCAGACGGTATCCGGCCAGTCGGCACAGTGCGGCGCTGCACGAGTTCAGGCCGTGCACAGCGGTGGTGGGGTCGTTGATACCAGGGCTCAACGCACGCACAACGACGTCCGTGAGCTGACGGAACCCATAGCCGATGTCCTGGGTCGCGGTGCGTTCGTTACCCACGGTGAGGGCGTCGGCGACCTGCTCACGCACCGAGATCAACCGCTCCCCGTGGAGGGTGCCGCCCCGGTTCTGGGAGGACCAGCAGAAGGCCACCGGTACGCCTGCGGTGAGGTCCGATCCCATCGGACGCTCCACCCAGACCACCACATCGGCGTCGACGGCGGCCTTTACCAGCGCCTGCTCGGCGACCGAGACGAGGAAGCCTGAAGAGCGGGCTGTGATGATCGCCGCGTCGGCGGGCGGGACAGGTGCGTCGCGGTCAGCGGGTTGTTCCTCGATCCGGCCGAGCAGCCGGTCTGCGGTCTGCTCGATGTCGCCGGCGACATGGTCCAGCATGGTCTCGATCCGTATCTGACGTACCAGGTGCCCGAGGAACAGCACCAGGGCCAGAACGCTGGCCATGGCCAGCAGGTAGGCCACCGTGACCGCAATCTGCGGAACGAACTCCGCTGAACCGTCATTGCCATTACGAACGGTGCGCAGGACAGTCAGTGCGTAAACGAAGGTCGCGAGAAACAGTGCCAGGGTTCGTTGGACGAAACGATCGGCAGCGAATGTCCGTAACAGCCGCGGCGTGTATTGAGAACTGGCCAGCTGCAACGTGATTAGAGTCAGGGAGAACGTCAGCGACGTCACGGTGATCAGCGAGGTTGCGATGGCGCCGAGGACTTCTCTCGCCGCGTCGGCGCCTCCGCCGAACAAGTAGCCCGCCAGTGCCGGGGGCATCTGCTGATCGACGGCGGTGTCGAGTTCAGGGATGGCGATGCCGGCAAGCAGAGCAGTGACCACCCCGAGAGCCGGAACCGGCCATAGTCGACTGCGTAGTCCGTCGGCGACGGCGCGCTGACCGAGCACCAGAGGCTTGCGGCAGTCGCCGACTCGGTTGTCCATCAGCGGCGAAACCCCTTCATGGTGCGTTCGAGCATCGACGGCCGGCCCCCTCCAAGTACCCGGGCCGAGGCACCGGCACACCTTTGCCCCGACTTCACCTGGGTTGGTGTGGATTCACCTGGTTTGGTGTGGACTTGGAGCTCTGCGTGGGAAACCCCTGTCCGTGGAACTGGATATTGTGCTGGCGGCCGTCGGTGTCCTCGGCATGGCGGTTGCGACGTTGTCAGCGAAGATGCGGAGTCTGCCGATCTCAGAACCGCTGCTGGGGCTGGCGGCCGGAATCGTGCTCGGACCACAGGTCACCGGCGTGTTGTCGATGTCTCCGCTGACTGTCGAGCAGTCCGTGCTGCACGAGGGCAGCAGGGTGCTGTTGGCGATCTCGGTGATGGCGGTGGCGTTGCGCTACCCGTTCGGCGAGATTCGTCGTCACGGCCGGTCGCTGCTTGTGCTGCTGCTGATCGTCCTGCCGGTGATGGCCGTGGTGTCGGCGGCGCTGGGGTGGGCTGTTCTCGGTATGCCCATCGCCGCTGCCGCGCTCTTCGGTGCCGCGGTCAGCCCCACCGATCCTGTTCTCGCGTCGAGTGTGGTGACCGGCGACGATGCCGAACGGGACCTTCCCGCTCGGGATCGGCAATTGCTGTCCCTGGAATCGGGGTCCAATGACGGTCTGGCGCTGCCGCTCGTTCTGGTCGCGCTCGCCGTGGCAGGCCCTCTCGGGGCGGGAAACGCGGTCGCGGAGTCGGTGTGGCAGGTGGGCGGTGCTGTGATCGTCGGCGGGGTCATCGGCTGGTTGGGCGGCGGTGCGCTCCGTCTGGGCGCGGACCACGGCTCGACCGCCGGTGCGCCGGCACTGTTCTTCACCGTCGTATTGGCGCTCGGCATCCTCGGAGTGTCCGGTCTACTGCGTGTCGATGGAGTTCTCGCCGTCTTCGTCGGCGGGGTCGTGTTCAACATCGTCGGCACCGGGCAGGAGCGTGAGTCGGCGGTGCCGATCGACGAGGCCATCAATCGATTCGCCGTTCTGCCGCTGTTCGTGATGTTCGGGGCGACATTGCCGTGGCACGAATGGTACGAATTTGGCTGGCCGGCAATGCTTCTGGTGCTCACCGTGCTTACGTTACGGCGACTGCCGATTGTGCTTCTGATCAAACGTGTGCTGCGGCTGGGCGCCCCGGACGCTCTCTACCTCGGGTGGTTCGGGCCCGTGGGCGTATCCGCACTGTTCTATCTCACCTTGGAAGCAGACCGGCTCGGGGCGAATGAGACGGTGCTCGCTGCCGGGGCGCTCGTGTTGGCTTGTAGCACAGTCGCGTTCGGGGTTACGGGCGTCATCGGTAGGGGCTTGTACCGTCGAGCGACTCGTCAGGGGTGCGCGGTCGAACGTTGACGTACCGCCCACCACTGGATGCCGATGACCACTCCGGTGATGCCGAGGGTAGTACATCGCAGCGGAACTTCATCAGCACAAAGGGACGTGCACAGCCAGGTCAAGCGTGATCGCCGCAGCCGGCACCCAAACCTTGGTGTCTACCTGGTCTTTCACGCCTAAGATCACGCCCAGGTGAAGGGGCCGACACATCCGCGAGCTGAACTCCACCGCGACCGCGCCGGTTGTCTGTGTTCGCCGTGCCACCGGAGACGTCGGTGCGCCAAATCGAGTGCGAGCGTGCGCATTTGTCCGACATTTTTCGGCGTGTCGCCTGTAAACACGCACGCTCGCGCTGGAGGGCGGGCCGGTCAGATGGCCACAGCGGCGGGCCGCTCAGATGGCCATCGCGGCGCGGACTTCCGCTTCCGAGGCCGATCCGCCCGCGCCGCTGGTGGTCACCCGCCCGGCCTCCAGGATGTAGTAGCGCTGCGACGATTCCAGGGCGAACCCGATGTGCTGTTCGACGAGCAGCACCCCGAGGTCGCCGCGACGGGTCAGCGTCGTGATGGCCTCCTCGATCTCGGCGACCACCGAGGGCTGGATGCCCTCGGTGGGCTCGTCGAGGATCAGGCACTTCGGGGTGGTGATCAGCGCGCGGGCGATGGCGAGCTGCTGGCGTTGCCCGCCGGAGAGCAGCCCCGCTCGACGGCTCAGCAGTTCCTTGAGCGCCGGGAACAGGTCGAGCTGCTCGTCGATCAGCGCCTTGCCGTTCTTGCGACCGTCGGCGACCACCTGCAGGTTCTCCGCGGTGGTCAACTGCCCGAACGACTGCTGGCCCTGCGGCACGTACGCCAGACCGCGCGCCACCCGGGCGCTCGGCCGCAGCTTGGTGATGTCCTCGCCGTCGAACAGCACCTTGCCCGCCGTGCACTTCAGCAAGCCCACCGCGGCGCGCAACAGGGTGGTCTTGCCGGCACCGTTGTGCCCCATCACCGCCGCGACGCCGTCGGTCGGAACCTCGATGCCGACCCCGTGAATGACCTCGCTGCGGCCGTAGCCGGTGCGGACGTCGACCAGTTGCAGCATCAGGAGTTCCCCTCGACGAGTTCGATTCCGTCGGCGCCGGCCGCGGCGGTCCCCAGATAGACCTCCTGCACCTTCGGATTGGCCTGGACCTCGGCGACCGAGCCCTCGGCGATCACTTGTCCGCGCGCCAGCACGGTCACCGACGTCGCGAACGCCCGCATGAAGTCCATGTCGTGCTCGACGACCACCACCGTGCGTTCGGCGCCGATGCGGCGCAACAATTTTCCGGTCTCCTCCCGCTCCTCGGTGCTCATGCCGGCGACGGGCTCGTCGAGCAGCAGCACGTCGGCGTTCTGCACCAGCAGCATCCCTATCTCCAGCCACTGCTTCTGCCCGTGTGCCAGCACACCGGCGGGTTTGTCGGCCAGGTGGGTCAGCCCGATGGTGTGCAGCGCCTGTTCGATCGCGGGGAGCACGCCCTTGCGCCGCCGCAACAGCGTCCATGCCGAGCGCTCGGCCCCGGCCGCGATGTCGAGATTCTGTAGCACCGTGAGCTGTTCGAACACGCTCGCAGTCTGGAAGGTGCGGCCCACGCCCCGGCGGGCGATCTGGTGCACCTTTTTGCCGAGCAGTTCCACGCCGGATTTGTTCACCGACCCGGTTGCCGGAACCAGACCGGTGATGGCGTCGATCACCGTGGTCTTCCCGGCGCCGTTGGGACCGATCAGGAACCGCAGGTCGCCCTGGAACAGCGTCAGGTCGACGCCGCTGACCGCCTTGAAACCGTCGAAATCGACTGTCAAACCTCGGACTTCGAGGTACTGGGCGCCCATGCCGGCGTTGCCGCCCTCGACGGGCTCCTTACCCGCGGTGCTCGCTTCGACTTCGGTCATGAGCTGGCGCCCACCTTCGCTGCGTCGGGGTCGGAGTCGGCGGCTTCCTCCGATGGCGGATCGGCTTTGGCCTTACGGCGGCGTTTGAGCAGTACTGCAAGTCCGGCGAAGCCGGCGGGGAAGAACCCGACGACGATGATGAACAGCAGTCCCTGGGCGTAGGTCCACTCCGACGGAAAGCGTTCGGAGAACAGCGTTTGCGCCCACGCCACGCCGATCGCGCCGAGCACCGGACCCAGCAGCGTGGTGCGCCCGCCGATCGCGACGCCGATCAGGAACGCGATGGACGGCAGGATGCCGACCTGTGACGGTGCGATGAAGCCGACGATCGGCGCGAACAGCGCCCCGGCGATGCTGGCGAACAGCGCCGCCACGGTGTAGGCCACCACCTTGATGTTGGCCGGGTCGTAGCCCAGGAACCGCACCCGCTCCTCACCGTCACGGACGGCCACCAGCAGTTCACCGTAGCGGCTCTGCATGAGCTGGCGCACCACGGCGATGACGATCAGCAGCACCGCCGCGGCGATGAAGTACAGCATCCGTCGGTTCACCGGGTCGTTGAGCGTGAAGCCGAAGAACGTCCGGAATCGGTTGAGGCCGTTGGATCCTCCGAGGCTGGTCTGGCCGACGAGCAGGATGGCCAGCGCGGCGGCCAGCGCCTGGGACAGGATCGCGAAGTAGGCGCCCTTGACCTTGCGCTTGAACACGCCGAGGCCGAGCGCCGCGGCGATCCCGGCCGGGATCACCGCGATCGCGATCAGCGTGACCACCGGCGACGCGAAAGGCGCCCAGTAACCGGGTAATTCGCGTATCCCCTGGATCTGCATGAAGTCCGGGACCTCGTCACCACGCAGCTGCGCGTCGGCGATCTTGAGGTGCATCGCCATCATGTAGCCGCCGAGCCCGAAGAACACGCCCTGCCCCAGCACCAGCATCCCACCGCGGCCCCAGGCCAGGCCGATACCGACGGCGACGATCGCGAAGCACAGGAACTTGCCCAGCAGGCTGAGCCGGAAGTCCGAGAGCACCGCGGGCGCGATCACGAACAGCACCAGCGCGGCGACCCCGAAGCCGGCCCAGGTCTGCCATCGGCCTAGCAGGCTGGTCATACGAGACTCCTTGTCCGGACCGTGAACAGGCCCTGCGGGCGCGCCTGCAGGAAGATCACGATGATGACGAACACGATCACCTTCGCCAGGGAGGCGGTGGTGTTGTATTCGATGAACGAGTTCAGGAAACCGAGGGTGAACGCCGCGATCACCGTGCCCTTGATCTGGCCGAGACCACCGACCACGACCACCAAGAACGCGTCGATCAGATAGCTCTGCCCGATCGTCGGACTCGTGGAGCCGATCAGAGTCAGTGCCACACCGGCCACGGCCGCGAGCCCGGAGCCGATGAAGAACGTGGTGATGTCGGTCTTGCGGGACGAGATACCACTGGTCTCGGCGAGATCCCGGTTCTGCACGACGGCTCGGATGCGCCGGCCCATCGGGCTGACCTTGAGCACGGTGGCCAGCACTGCGACGCACACGACGGCCAGCACCAGGATGAAGATGCGCGTCTTGGGGACGACGGCCCCGAAGATCTCCATGCCGCCGGACAACCACTCCGGTGCCACGACGTTGACCGCCGGGGCCCCGAAGATGTCGCGGGCCACCTGCTGCAGGATCAACCCGACACCGAACGTGACCAGCAGGGTGTCCAGCGGGCGGTGGTACATCCGCTGGATCAGCGTCACTTCGAGCAGTGCGCCCATGGCGCCGCCGATGAAGAACCCGAGAACGAGCGAGATGATCAGCGAGACACCGGCGCTCGAGACGATCTGCTGCACGACGTAGGCGGTGTAGCAGCCGGCCATGATGAACTCGCCGTGCGCCATGTTGATGACGCCCATCTGGCCGAATGTCAGTGCCAGGCCCAATGCGGCCAGCAACAGGATCGAGCCGAGGCTCAATCCTGTTGCCAGCTGTCCGATTACGACATCCATGTGCGCGGAATGACTTCCCGTCGCTTCGCTCGCCCCGGCATCAGCCGGAAAGCCCGGCGGCCCACGGGTAGGACTTCAGGAACGGGTCCGGCTCGATCGGGCCGTCGGATTCCCAGACCGTGTAGATCAGACCGTCGGGCCGGATCTCGCCGATGCGGGCGGTCTTGGTGATGTGGTGGTTCTCGCCGTCGATGGTGACCAGACCCTCCGGCGCGTCGAACGTGACGCCGTCGGCGTTGTCCTGGACGGCCTTGACGTCGAAGGACTGTGCCTTCTCGACGGTGTTCTTCCACAGGTACACCGACACGTAGGCGGCTTCCATCGGGTCGGACGTCGGTTTGTCCGCGCCGTACTTGGCCTTGTAGGCCTTGACGAACTCGTTGTTCACCGGTGTGTCGATGGTCTGGTAGTAATCCCACGCCGTGAGCTGACCGGTGACGTTCTGCACACCGATACCGCCGACCTCTTCCTCGGCGATCGACACCGACACCACCGGCATCTGCTCGGGGGTCAGCCCCACGTTCTTGTACTCGCGGAAGAAGGCCACGTTGGAGTCGCCGTTGAGGGTGTTGAACACCGCGTCGGCATCGGCGGTGCGGACCTTGTTGACGATCGTGGAGAAGTCCGTCGAGCCGAGCGGCGTGTAGTCCTCGCCCTTGATCTCGATCCCGTTGGCCTCGGCGTAGGCCTTGATGATGCGGTTGGCGGTCTGCGGGAACACGTAGTCGCTGCCCACGAGATACAGCGACGTGACGCCCTTCTCCTTCAGGTAGTCCAGCGCGGGCACGATCTGCTGGTTGGTGGTCGCACCGGTGTAGAAGATGTTGGGGGAGGACTCCAGGCCTTCGTACTGGACCGGGTAGTACAGCAGCGAGTTCGCGCTCTCGAACACCGGCAGCATCGCTTTGCGGCTCGACGAGGTCCACCCGCCGAACACCGCGGCGACGCAGTCGCTGCTGATCAGCTTCTCGGCCTTCTCGGCGAACACCGTCGGTTCGGAGGCGCCGTCCTCGGCCACGAGTTGGATCTGCTTGCCCAGCACCCCGCCGGAGGCGTTGATCTGCTCGACGGCCAGGTCGATCGCGTTGCGGACGGTGACCTCGGAGATCGCCATGGTGCCCGACAGCGAGTTCAGTGCGCCGACCTTGATCGTGGACCCGGAGGTGTCCACGCATGACTCGGCATTTGCTGAATCAGTGTCACTGGCCTTGCTTCCGCAACCGGCCAGCAGCAGGCTCGCGACGGCCACGACACTTCCTGCAGTCAGCGCGGATCGTTTCATCGGGTGGCGTCGGGGTTGGTCCATGAACGGCCTTTCTGGCTGTCGGCAGCGCTCATCCGCAGATGAGGCGCCGAGTCGGAAGTACTTCAAAACGCTTCAGAACACGAAGTGGTGACACCGTCCCGGTGTCGAATCCGGACGTTAGAGCGCCTGTGTTTCTGCCAAATGTCTATGTGTGACAGCCGCGTTAACCTGTGTGCACCAAACACCGCCGGTTTGCCATCGATGGGGTGAGCGGTCGCTGGTCCGGTACCGCGTAACGATCCGGTACCGTCCGGCGATGTGACCAACATGCGAACAGCTACAGCCAAGGTAGGGGCGGCAGTCGGGGCAGCAGCACTGGTGGCCGCCGCGGGAATGATCAGCCCGGCAATGGCGAGCGCGCAGGAGGGACATCAGGTCCGCTACACGCTCACCTCGGCCGGCGCCTATGAATTCGATCTGTTCTATCTGACGAGCCAGCCGCCGAGCATGGAGGCGTTCAACGCCGACGCCTACGCGTTCGCCAAGCGTGAGAAGGTCAACCTCGTGCCGGGGCAGCCCTGGGTCTTCGAGACCACGATGGAGGACCCGAACTGGGCGATCCTGCAGGTGAGCAGCACCACCCGGGGCGGGCAGGCCGCACCGAACGCGCACTGCGACATCGCCGTCGACGGTCAGGTGCTCACCCAGCACGACGACCCCTACAACGTGCGGTGCCAGCTGGGTCAGTGGTGAGTCACCCTGCCGCCAGCCCGGCCAGGGCCGGCGGCAGCGGCCCGCTGTGCAGCACGCCGAGCCGCTGCGTGGCGCGGGTCAGCGCGACGTAGAGGTCGGCAGCCCCGCGCGGCCCCTCGGCAAGGATCCGTTCCGGGTAGACGACCAGCACGGCGTCGAATTCCAGGCCCTTGGTCTGCGTGGGTGTCACGGTGCCGGGCACACCCGCAGGCCCGATCACCACACTCGTGCCTTCGCGGCCGGCTTCTACGGTGACGAAATCGGCGATGGCGCCGGCGAGTTCGTCGTCGGAGACGCGACGTGACCACGGCGCCACACCGGTGGAGCGCACCGACTCCGGTGGCGCGGCCGACGGGGCGAACTCGCCGAGAACCGAAGCGGCGACGGCCATGATCTCGGCCGGCGTGCGGTAGTTCACCGTCAAAGTCCGGTACACCCAGCGGTCCGGGACGTACCGGTTCAGCATCGCGTCCCACGACGTCGCGCCCGCCGGCGACCGGCGCTGCGCCAGATCACCGACCATCGTGAACGACCGGCTCGGGCACCTCCGCATCAGCACCCGCCAGTCCATCGCGGACAGCTCCTGGGCCTCGTCGACGACGACGTGCCCGTACGTCCAGTCCCGGTCGGCGGCCGCCCGTTCGGCGAGATCGCGGGTGTCGCGCTCGAGGAAGCGTTCGGCCAGGTCCTCGGCGCCGATGACATCGCGGGCCAGCAGCAGGTCCTCGTCGTCCATCAGGTCCTCGCGGTCGACCATCAGGTCCAGCACGCCGGCGGCGTAGGCGGCTTCTTCCCGGCGTTCCCGCTCGGCGGTCTCCTCGCCCGACCGGTCCCGTCCGAGCAGGTCGACGAGTTCGTCGAGCAGGGGCACATCCGACACCGTCCAGGCATGGCCGTCGGCGCGATGCAGCGCGGGGTCGGCACCGGCGGCACGCAGCCGCTCAGGAGACGAATACAGTTCTGCAAGAAGGGTTTCCGGAGTCAGTACCGGCCAGAGGCGATCGAGGGCGGCGCGGAACGCGGCGTTGTCCTCCAGCTCGTCGAGGAGGTCGGCGCGCAGATGCTCCCACGCCGCGCGGTCCTCCCGGGTCAACCACCCCCGGCCGATCTTGGCGATCGCCCGTTCGGTCAGCGCCCACGTGACGACGTCGACGAACACTGCCCGGGCGTCGTTGTGCGGCTGTTCACTCGCGCGGGCTTCCTGGATCGCCCATCCGGCGATGTCGGCGCCGATGCTGACCGAGACGTCGGACAGGTCGATCGGGATGGGGTCCGCCGGGACCTGCTGACGGTCGGCGACCGCGGCCCTGAGCACCTCCAGCATCGCCAGCGAGCCCTTCGCCGTGGCGGCCGCAGGGGTGTCTTCGGCGCTGACGTGCAGGCCGGGCACCAGATCGCCGACGGTCATGAACACCACGTTGGTCTCGCCCAGCGAGGGCAGTACGCGCCCGATGTGCCGCAGGAACGCCTCGTTCGGACCGACGACGAGCACGCCGTGGCTCTCCATGCGCTTGCGCTGGGTGTACAGCAGATAGGCCACCCGGTGCAGGGCCACCACCGTTTTTCCGGTGCCGGGGCCGCCCTCGATGACCAGCACTCCCGGGTGATCCAGTCGGATGATCGCGTCCTGCTCGGCCTGGATGGTGGCGACGATGTCGCGCATGCCCTCGCCTCGGGGCGCGTTCACCGCCGCCAGCAGCGCCACGTCGCTGGAACTTCCGGGCTGGTCGCCGGCCTCCTCGGCGGCGGGTCGGCCGAACACCTCGTCGGTGAAGTCGAGCAGGCGCCGCCCCAGGCTGTGGAACTGCCTGCGCCGGCGCATGTTCTCCGGGTGGGCGCCCGTCGCGACGTAGAACGGGCGGGCCGCCGGGGCGCGCCAGTCCAGCAGCAGTGGTTCGTGCTCGTCGTCGAGGATGCCGATGCGGCCGATGTAGAGCCGCTCACCGGAGACGCTGTCGAGCCTGCCGAAGCACAGGCCCTGGTCGGCCACGTTGAGCCGGTCCATCTGCGCTGCCGTCGCGCGCACCTCGGCGTCGCGGGCCACCAGGGTCGCGCCGCTCTGCTTGTCGACCGGGCTACGCAGCGCCGCCGCGTACCTGTCTTTGATCCGTGCGCGCTCGGCGTCCAGCCGGGCGTAGAGCCCGTCGACGTACCCGCGCTCCGACCGCAGTTCGTCCTCGTAGTGAGTTGACATGTGCCCCTTAGATTTCTGAGCTGAGTATGCGATTCTGCGCCATCACCCCGGCCTTGCCGCAAGCCCCCGTCCCGGCGGTATGGTGGACGGGCAGGCGCCGGTCACTTGACACCCCATCGAACATGTGTTCGCATGAGGTATGCGCTGGGCCGGTCAGGGAGTCGCCGTCGACGACGGCGCGTTGCCCGGCCTGCAGCGTATGGGCCTCATCCGCAGCGTGCGTACCCCGCAATTCGACGGAATCACCTTCCACGAGGTGCTGTGCAAGTCGGCGCTGAACAAGGTGCCCGACGGCAGCGCTCATCTTCCGTTCCGGTACACGGTCAACGGCTACCGGGGATGCTCGCACGCGTGTCGCTACTGCTTCGCCCGGCCCACGCATGAGTACCTGGACTTCGACAGCGGTCGGGATTTCGACACCCAGGTGGTGGTCAAGACCAACGTCGCCGAGGTGTTGCGCAGGGAACTGCGCCGCCCTTCGTGGACGCGGGAAACCGTGGCACTGGGCACGAACACCGATCCGTACCAGCGCGCCGAGGGGCGCTATGCGCTGATGCCCGGGATCATCGGCGCGCTCGCCGAATCCGGGACGCCGTTGTCCATCCTCACCAAGGGCACGCTGTTGCGCCGCGACCTCCCGATGCTCGCCGACGTCGCGGGCTCTGTGGACGTCAGCGTCGCGGTGTCACTGGCGGTAGGTGATCCCGAGCTGCACAGCCAGGTCGAGCCCGGTACGCCGACTCCCGAGGCCCGCCTCGATCTGATCTCGGCGATCCGGGCGGCGGGGCTGCGCTGCCACGTGATGGTGGCCCCCGTGCTGCCCGGGCTGACCGACTCGCGGGAGCACCTCGACGATCTCCTGCGCCGGATCGCCGCCGCGGGCGGCACCAGCGTGACGGTCTTCGGTCTGCACCTGCGGGGCAGCACCCGAGGCTGGTTCATGGACTGGTTGGCGCGCGCCCATCCCGGGTTGGTCGGGGAGTACCGGCGGCTGTACCGGCGCGGGGCGTACCTGCCCGCCGAGTACCGGGCGGAGCTGGCGCGCCGGTCCGCGCCGCTGATGGCCAAGCACGGACTGACCAATGGGTCGCGGATGAGCGCACCCGCCGCACCCGCCGCGGCGCCGGCCGCCGTCGCGCCGATTCAGCAGGCGCTGTTCTGAGGCGACGACTGACGCGCCGGCGCGGCGTCAGCTCTTGTTGCGCTTGACCTGATTGAACGGCAGGCCCTTGTCGGCGGCGAACTCACGGGGGAATCCGAGGATGCGCTCACCGATGACGTTGCGCGCCATCTCGGAGGAACCTCCGCCGAGCGATCCGGTTTGACGCGACAGGTAGCGCACCCCGACGTCGAGCAGCCCGGCCAGTTCCGGGGCATCCGCGGTGCCCTCGTCGACCACACCGGCCGTGCCTGTGATGGCGAGCGCGGTGTCGACCTCCAGCTCGGTGGTCTCGGCGTGGAACAGCCGGATCAGCGTGCCAGCGTTCGGCGGAAGCGAGCCGTCACCGATGCTGCGGAACACGTGGTCGATGAGCTGTTCTTTGACGATGCGGCGCACCAGGGCCCGGCCGGCGAGGTCCTGAACGCGGGGATCGTCACCCTGGCCGGTGGCCTCGGCCAACCCGACGTGGTCGGGCGGCATCTCGCTGGCGTTCTCCGCGGCGGTGCCGCTGGCGAACTCCGAGCCGCCGCCGACGGCGCGCCGCTCATGGTGCAGCTGGCGGGTCGCGACCTCCCAGCCCTTGTTCACCTCGCCCACCACGGCGTCGTCGCCGAGCTCGAGGCCGTCGAAGAACTCCTCGCAGAACTCCTCGTTACCGTTGACCTCCTTGATGCGGCGCATGGTGATGCCGGGTGCGTTCAGCGGCACCAGGAACATCGTCAGACCCTCGTGCTTGGGCACGGTCCAGTCGGTGCGAGCCAGTAGCAGCCCGTAGTCGGCGGCGAAGGCGCTGGTGCTCCAGGTTTTGGCGCCGTTGATGATCCACGAGTCGCCCTGCTTCTCGGCGCGGGTGATCACCCCGGCGAGGTCTGACCCGCCGCTGGGTTCGGACAGCAACTGGCACAGGATCTCGTCACCTCGAATCGCGGCCGAGATGCGGTCCCGCTTCTGGGCTTCGCTGCCCATGTCCAGAAGGGTCGCCGCGCAGATGGTGAACGTCGGCACGTTGAGGATCAGCGGCATCTCATAGCTGCGGCACTCGGCGTTGAACGCCTTCTGGTAGGCGTAGTCCAGTCCGAGGCCGCCGTACTCGCGCGGGAAACAAATCCCCGCGAAACCCCCCTCGTGCAGCCGCCTCTGCAGGTCCTTGGCCCGGTCCCAGGAGGACTGCTCGGCGCGGACCGAGAACGGCGGGTTGTCGGGATCGATGCGTGGCATGTTCTCGGCCAGCCACGCCCGTGCGCGGGCGGCGAACTCGTCGACCGTCTCAACGGTGCCGGTGGAGCCGGTCGATGCCATGGTCTCGGTCATGCCGTCGCCTCCGTCGTGCTGCTCAGCGCGTACACCGCGCGGTGGTGATCCTCCGGGGAGCCGAACATGGCCCGGTACAGCGCCACCCGACGCAGGTAGAGGTGCAGATCGTGTTCCCAGGTGACACCGATTCCGCCGTGCAGTTGCACACAGTCCTGCAGCATCACCGGGGCACGCTCAGCCACATAGGCTTTCGCGACGCTCACCAGCATCTCGGCGTCGGGGGTCCGCTGCGCGACCGCGCGGACGGCGCCCGCGGTGGTCGCGCGCGCCGCCTCGAACCACATCTTCATGTCGGCGGCCCGATGCTTGAGCGCCTGATAGGAGGCCAGCGGCCGGCCGAAGCTGTGCCGGTCGAACAGCCACTGGTTGGTCATCGTCAGCACCGCGTCGAGAACGCCGACGATCTCCGCGCACTGCAGAACCAGCGCGATCTGGCGCTGTCGCTCGATGATCGCCGCGGTCTGCTCGGCGGTGCCCACGACGGCGGAGTCGTCGACCTCGACCCCGTCGAACTGCACACGCGCATAACGCTTCACCAGATCCACCGAGTTCTGCGGGGTTACGGTGACGCCGACGGTGTCCGTCGGCACCAGGAACTGCCGGACAGCGCCGTCCAACTCGGCGACCGCCAGCACCGCACCGCTCTCGGCGCCGGCCTCCACCCGGTCCTTGACACCGTCGAGGCGGTAGCCGCTCGCGGTGCGGGTGGCTGTCGTCGCGGCCTGCAGCGGGGCGAAAGGACGACGCGGTTCGTACACCGCCCAGGACGCGACCAGCTCACCGGAGATCAGCGCCTCGATGGTCTGCTCGTGCCCGGTCGGTGCCTCCACGAGCCCTGCCAACACGACGCTGACCGGGTGCAGCGGACCGGGCGCGACGGTGTGGCCGATCTGCTCGGCGACCATGGCCAGATCGGCGACCCCGTCGCCGGAGACGCTGCCGCCCCCGAGTTCCTCGGGCACCAGCAGGCCGGCCCACCCCAGTTCGGCGGCACGCTGCCACCATTCGGGCTGAAACGACACCTCCGACGCATGCAGCCCGCGCACATGGGTCAGAGACGCCTGCTTCTCCAGAAAGGTCTGGGTGGTAGACGCGAACAGCAGCTGTTCCGGGTTGGCGGTTGTCATGAAACAGGCTCAGCCTCTTCGGTTTTCGGGGATGTCAGGTGAGGACGAGGGCCGGCACGTCGGGTTTGTAAACGACCTTGTTGTCGACTTTGAACAGATCGATCATGTTCTTGCCCATGACCTTTCGGACACCTTCAGCGTCCAGGCCGTGCGCTTCCAGGTCGGCGACGAGGTTCAGCGGATCGGCCAGACCTTCGGGGTGCGGCCAGTCGGACCCGAAGATCACCCGGTCGATGCCGCACAGGTCGGCCATCTTCTTGAAGTCGTCCTCCCAGAACGGCGCCACGTACACGCAGCGCTTGAAGGCCTCAACCGGGTCCTCCGGAAACTCCTGCGGCATCTTCGAGAAGACGTCCTTGAACTGGTAGAACAGGTACGGCACCCAGGAGGCGCCGTTCTCGATCGACAGGATCCGCAGATCGGGGTTTCGCGTGAACGCGCCGTGGCACACCAGCGCGGCCATGGTGTCCTCGATCGGGCGCTTGCCCATCGCCACCATCCGGAACGCCGTGGGGCGGAACGGCAGGAACTCGTCGGCAGGCTCCCAGTCGTTGAGGTATTGCGCGTAGCCGCTGTCCGAAGCGTGCATCGCCACCGGGATTCCGGCCTTGACGCACGCCTGCCAGAAGGGGTCGAACTCCTCGGTGCCGAACGATCGGGTGCCGCGGTATCCCGGGACCGGCGCGGGCCGCACCAGCACGGTCTTGGCGCCGCGCTCCAGACACCATTCGAGTTCCTCGAGCGCGCGGTCGACGATCGGAAGCGTGATCACCGGGGTCGAGAAGATCCGGTCCTGGTAGTTGAACTGCCAAGTCTCGTACATCCATTCGTTGAGCGCATGGATGATGTCGTGGATCAGTTCCGGATCGTCCTTGAGTCGTTCCTCGACCAGCGACGCCAGCGTCGGGAACATCAGGGTGTAGTCCAGGCCTAGACCGTCCATCACCTCGAGGCGGGCCTGCGGGTTGCGGAACGCGGGGATCGCCTTCATCGGCTTGCCCATGATCTCGCGGAAACTCTTGCCTCCGCTGCCGTGCCGGAAGTACTCCTCCTGGGCGCCGGGGCGCGCGACCACCTCGAAGGTCGGGTTCGGGATGTAGTCGCTGATGTGGTTGCGCACCATGATCTTGGTGCGGCCGTGCACGTCGATGTAGTCGATGACGCCCTTGCGCTTGTCCGGGAGGAACTTGGTGAGCGCCTCCTTGGGCTCGTAGAAGTGGTTGTCAGCGTCGAACACCGGATAGTCGAGGATGCGTGACGGCATGATGTGGGCTCCTCACATGACGTATTTGCACACAGTGGTAATCGCATTACCGTTCGATGGTAACGACATTACCACGCAGGTATGTAACGGCGCCAGAGCGCTCGTTGTCGGTGTTTGGGCAGTTCAGGGCGCTATCGGAGCAGGCTGCGGATGCAGAACGCGTGGACGTGAGCCCCGACTATCGGCACCCCGTTGAGCTCGGCGCCCAGGTCGCGCAGGCGGAGCGCGCCGAGGACCGTCTGCATCAGGATCGCGGCGTCGGTGTCGACGTCGAGGTCGGTGCGGAAGGACCCTTCCGCGATGCCGCGGTGCAGGATGTCGGCCACCAGTCGGTGCAGCGGGGCCAGCACCGTGGCGAATTCCTTGGGTCTGGTCTCCAGCAGGTGGTCGTTGTAGTACGTCAGGCCCCGGTTGATGCTGTCCTGGGTGCTGGACTCCGCCGGGGCGCTGATCCGATCGATGAGCCGGCGCAACGCCTCGCCGCCGTCGAGCGCGTCCGTCTCGGCGCGCCACCGTTCGGTCGCGTCGGCCATGATCTTCTCCACCAACGCCAGCAGCAGTTCGTCCTTGGTGGCGAAATGCTGATAGAAGGCGCGCAGCGAGGTCTTGGATCGCTCGACGACCTCAAGGACGGTGAAATCCGTCCTTCCCGTCTCGCCGAGGATCGCCAGCGCCGAGCGCATGAAGCGGCTCGCGCGGGATTCGGGCCCGTCCTGCTGCACGGTCGGATCCGGGTGCGCCTTCGCGGACATGGTAATGACGTTACCGCTTTCGGGAAACCTCGGTTACTGTTCCCTGCGACAGTCACCGAGTGGAAGCGATGGCACATGACAACCGATTCGGCGCAAACCCCGTGGACGGTCCAGGGTCTGCTCGACCTGTTCGACGCGCAGCCGTGCGGGCAGGACGTCTTCACCGCGGAGACCGGCCTGGCCGCGGCGGATGAGCGGCAGGTGGTGGAGGGCACGCAGGTGCTCGCCCAGTCGATCGTGGCAGCGGCCAAGCGCTTTCCGGACAAATCGGTGCGGTCGGTGTACTCGGTGTTCGCTCGTGCGGTGATGGTGAGCGCGGGGCCGGTCGAGTTGGAGATCGACGTGGTCAGCGAGGGGCGTTCGACCGCGACTGCGGTCATCACCGCAAAGCAGAACGGCAAGCGGTGCATCACCACCACGGTATTGGCCGACGTGCCGACCGATGACGTCATCCGGCACCACCTGCCCAAGCCCGACGTCACGCCGCCCGCCCAGGCGAACGTGTCTGCCATGCCGATGACGGGACGGGAACTGCGCCTGGTCGACGTCGTCGACGTCAACAGCCCCGACGAGGTCGGCCCGCCGGAGTTGTACGCTTGGCTGCACTACGACCCGATCCCGGCCCGCGACGATCTGGCAAAGGCGCTCGTCGCGTATTTCACCGGCCACCTTGGTATTTCGACGACGATGCGCGCCCACGAGGGCATCGGCACCAGCCAGGCCCACCTCACCGTCTCGACCGCCCCGATGACCGTGTCGGTGAGCTTTCATGAACCGGTGCGCTGGGACGGATGGCTGCTGTACACCCACGAGAGCACCCAGGTCGGAGCCGGGATGTCGTACGTGCGCGGGGCGGTGCACACCGAGGATGGCGAATTGATCGCGTCCTTCGCCCAGGACGCGCTGATCCGGCCGCTGCGCACCACCGACACCGCGATCAAGGAGCAGTCGCGCCTCTAGTCAGAGCGCGGCAAGCACAGCCGAGCGCAGCACCTCCAGCGGCAGACCGCCCAGGTCCAGCGCTCGGCTGTGGAACTCCTTGAGCGACACACCGCGCGCGACCGCGTCGTCGCGCAACTGCTGCCAGATACGCTGCCCGATCGCATAGGACGGCGCCTGTCCGGGCCAGCCGAGGTAGCGGTCGAGTTCGAACCGCAGATTCTCCTCGGCCATTGCGCTATGGCTCTGCAGGAACGTCCACGCGCGATTGGCGTCCCAGATACCGCCGTCCGGAGCCGTGAGGCCGCAGTGGACGCCGATGTCGATGACTACCCGTGCGGCCCGGAAGCGTTGCGCGTCAAGCATTCCCATCCGGTTTCCGGCATCCTCGAGCCAACCCAGTTCGGCCATCAGCCGTTCGGCGTACAGTGCCCACCCCTCGCCGTGGCCGGACACCCAGCACCCGAGCCGGCGCCACCGGTTGAGCTGATCGGCCAGCACCACCGCCCGGCCGATCTGCAGATGGTGTCCGGGCACCCCCTCATGAAAGACGGTCGTGGTCTCCTGCCAGGTGTGGAAGGTGTCGACGCCGGGCGGCACCGACCACCACATCCGGCCCGGGCGGGACAGGTCCTCCGACGGGCCGGTGTAGTAGATCCCCCCGGTCTGCGTCGGTGCGATCCGGCATTCCAGGTTGCGCAGCGCAGGGTCGACGTCGAAATGGTTGCCGCTCAACGCATCCACCACCCGGTCGGACAACTCCTGCATCCAGCGTTGCAGAGCGTCGGTGCCGTGCACGAGGTAGCGCGATTCGCCGTCGAGTCGGCGCAGTGCCTCGGCCGCGGACGCTCCGGGGTAGAGCCGGTCGGCGATCGTGTCCTGCTCGGCCACGATGCTCGTGAGCAGATCCAGACCCCACTCGTAGGCTTCGTCGAAATCGACTGCGGCGCCGAGGAAGAAGCGAGACATCACGGTGTACACATCCCGTCCGCAGCCGTCGCTGTCGCGGGCGTGCGGGCCGATGTCGTCCCTGAGCACCCTGGCCAGCGACGCGTAGGCGTTGGCCGCTTCCTCGGCATGGCCGCGTAGCTGGGGCGCCAGCGTGGGATGGTCCGCCTCGGCGACCATCGCGACGAACAGCTCGGCGTTCTGGGTCGCCTGCTGGATGCCCCGCCGCACCTGCCGGGCCGCCGGGGCCCGCCCGTCACGGGCCGACGCACGCAGCGCCTCGGCGTAGCCGTCGACGCGCACCGGGATCTGGGTCAGCCGCCGGTCGATGGTGGCCCAGTCGTCCTCGGTGTCGGTGGGCATCAGGTCGAACACGTCGCGCATCGTCTGCAGCGGTGAGGCGATGACGTTGGGTTCGCCGAGATCGAGTCCGGCGTCATGCATCTCGAGCAGTACGCCGAGGCGTTCGCGCATCGCGGCGACGGTGACGGCGTCGACGCCGTCGGACGGCTCGACGCTGTCCAGTTCGCGCAGAGCGGCGCGGGCGGCGTCGGCGCGGGCCGCCACCCCGGCAGGGGAGTAATCGGTGATCTGGTCGTCGTGTCCCGCGATGCCGGCCTCGGTGGCGGCACACGGGTCCAGGGCCGCGAGGGTGTCGAGATAGCGCTCGGCGACCGCGTCGACGGCCGTGGTGGGCCTAGCCAAGGTTGTTCGTCGCGAAGGTGTCGCACTGCGCCGGGTCACCGGTCCGGTAACCGGTGGTAAACCATTTCTGCCGCTGCTCCGAGGAGCCGTGCGTCCAGGATTCCGGGCTGACCCGGCCGGTGGCCGCCTCCTGGATGCGGTCGTCGCCGACGGCCGCCGCTGCCGACAGCGCGTCGGCGATGTCCTTGTCGGTCAACGGTTCCAGGAACGGAACGTCGGTGCCTTCCTGCTTGGTGATCGCCGCGTAGTGCGCCCACACGCCGGCGTAGCAGTCGGCCTGCAGCTCGGTGCGCACCCCTGCGCCCGTGGGGCCGGTGGGGTCCTGCTGGGCGCGGCCGAGCACGCCCTGCAGGTTCTGCACGTGGTGACCGAACTCGTGGGCCACCACGTACTCCTGGGCGAACGGGCCACCGCTGGCGCCGAACTGGTTCTGCAGGACGTCGAAGAAACCGACGTCGAAGTACGCAGTCTTGTCGACAGGGCAGTAGAAGGGTCCGACGTCGCTGCTGGCGAAACCGCATCCGTCGGTATCGACGCCGTTGGTGAACAGTTCGATCTGCGGCCGGGTGTAGCCGGGCATCAGCTGCGCCCATACGCCGTCGAGCGAGTTGCCGGTCGCCACCACCCGGCACTGGGGGATGTCGTTGGCGTCCCTGCCGGTCCGGCATTGGCTCAGATCGAAGCCCTGCGCCTGCGCGCCCTGGGTGTCCATCGGGGTCTGGTTCGGCAGCACCGTGCCCGGGTCCACGCCCAGGAACAGCGCCACCACCACGATCAGCAGACCGCCCAGACCGCCGCCCACCGCGATGCCGCGGCCGGGTCCGCGGCCGCCGCCACTGCTCGTCGAGGTGGTGCTGGTGTCGATCCGCATACCCTCGTTGAAGGTCATGTCGCTACCCCCAATCTGCCGTCCGCCGCTGGGCGGGGCTGCCTGACACCGCTGTCGGTCCAGCTTCGCACACTACGATTTGCCGCGTGTCTGTCGTGGCGGGAGTACCCAGCGTGCTGAGCACTCCGTCGGGCGACCTGCAGGGCGAGGTCGAGGGTGGGATCGGTGTGTGGCGCGGTGTGCCGTATGCCGAGCAGCCGGTCGGGCCGCGCCGGTTCCTGGCGCCCGAACCTCGCAAGCCCTGGACCGGGGTGCGCGACGCGCGTGAACACGGGCCGTTGCCCCCGCAGACGAAGTCGTTCGTCGGGGGCGGTCGCGACGACCCGAAGGCGCGCGACGAAGCGTGCCTGACGCTGACGGTGTGGTCGCCCGACACCACGGCCTCGCTGCCGGTGATGGTATGGATCCCGGGCGGGGCCTTCGTCTACGGCGCGGGCCAGTTCCAGCTGTACAACGGGTCGCGGCTGGCGGCCAACGGCAACGTCGTCGTCGTCAACGTCACCTACCGCATCGGGGTGTTCGGCGGCTTCGAGCTCGGCGATCTGGGGCACGGATTCGACGACAACCTCGCGCTGCGCGACCAGATCGCCGCGCTGCAGTGGGTGCGTGACAACATCGCCGCGTTCGGCGGGAACCCCGACCGGATCACGGTGTTCGGCGAGTCGGCGGGGGCGACGTCGGTGCTGGCGTTGATGGCCGCACCGCAGGCGGGCGGACTGTTCCAGCGGGCCATCGCGCAGAGCCCGGCGTTGCCGCTGATCGCCGACCGGGAGTTCCGCGCCGCCAACGCGCACGAGTTCCTGCGCCGCCTTGGGGTGAGCGCCGCTCAGGTGAAGGACCTGCCGCAGAGGCAACTGCGCCGCGCCGCCGGTGTGCTGCAGCTCAAGAGCGCCGCGACCACCCCGACGCTGGCCTACGGGCTGACCCACGGCACCGAGTTGTTGCCTCAGCACCCGGTGCAGGCCGCGCGGGAGGGCCGCATGTCGGCGGTGCCGCTGATCGTCGGCACCAACAGCCATGAGGCCTCGATGTTCGCGTGGACCAAGCCGCCGATGCTGCCCACCACCAAGGCGTCGGTCGACGCGTACTTCGCGCGGGTGGCGCCGGACGCCAAACAGACGGTGCTGCAAGCATATCCGTCATACCCGCGGCGCAGCGCCCTGGTCGCGCTGGGTGCCGACGCGATGTTCGGTGGACCGACCTGGGCGCTGGCCGATGCCTACAGCGCGCATGCGCCGACACGGGTGTACCGCTTCGACCACTTCGGGTGGAGCCTGCGCATGCTCGGTCTGGGTGCGACGCACGGCAGCGAGATCGTGCACATCCATCACAGTTACGAGTCGTTCGTCGGGCGAAAGCTGCACCCGTTGGGCCGGCGTATCCAGCCCGGTGTCGGACGGCGGATGCAGCGGGCCTGGCTGGACTTCGCCCGCACCACCGAGGACGGCGAGGACGAGCACTGGCCGTGCTACGAGACCGGGCAGCGGCTGACCCGGCTGATCACCTCCACCCGCGACGTCATGGCGCCCGACCCGGACCGGGACCGGCGACGAGCCTGGGCGGCGGTGTACTAGGGGACTGGTGCGGTCGACGGGATATCAGCGGCCGCGCCACCGCGGCGCACGCTTCTCCCGCCACGCCTGGATGCCCTCGGCCACGTCATCTGTCGCGGCGGCGACCTTGCGCATGGTCTCCCCGAACCGCACGGATTCGATCCAGCCCATCTTCGCCGTCCGCCACGCGACCTCCTTGGTGGCGCGCTGCGCCAGCGGCGCTGCCTCGGTGAGCGTTCGCGCCCACGACTGCGCTTCGGCGAGCAGACGATCCGGTTCGACAAGCCGCCACACCAGGCCGATCTCCTTGGCGCGCTGGGCCGTGACCGGTTTGCCCGTCAGCAGCAACTCCATGGCATCGGCCCACCGCACCCGCTCCGGCAGTCGGATCGCGCCGACGATGGTGGGCACTCCGAGGGACACCTCCGGAAACGCGAACGTGGCCTCGGTGCTCGCAATGACGAAGTCGCAGAACAGGATCCCGGTCAATCCGTAGCCGATGCACGGGCCGTGGACGGCGGCGATCGTCGGCTTGAACAGTTCCATCCCGGATTCGAACGAGTTGATCGTCGGCTTCTCCCAGAACGTGCCGCCGAAGGTGCCCACCGAGCCTTCGCCGTCCTTGAGGTCCCCGCCCGCGCAGAAGACGTCACCGTTGGCGGTCAGGATGCCAACCCACGCGTCCTCGTCGTCACGGAACCGGTCCCATGCCGCATTCAGGTCGCGGCGTAGTGCGCCGTTGATGGCATTACGTGCCCCCGGGCGGTTCAGGGTGATCGTGGCGATGTGATCGTCCACTTCGTAGGTGACGAGGCTCATGGCTGGACCCTAGCGCCGGTTCAGGCCATGGCCCGCGCCATCGCGATGTGACCGTCGAAACCGACCTCCTCGGCGCGGGCCCGGTAGCGGTCACGCAGCGCGGTGTAGGCGCGCAGATCGCCGTCGGCCTTCGCAAGCATCGCCCGCATGCGCATCAGCGGAAGTTCGTGATACAGGAAGGTGGGTTCCGTCGGGACGGCGGCCAGTTCAGCGACGACCTGCCCGGCGTGGTCGCGATCACCTTCGCGGTTGCGGGCGAGGAGGGCCTCGACGAGAACGGTGGTGGACCAGCCCCGGTTGATGCCCTCGCCGGCGCGGATCTCGCTCGCGAGCACACCCCGGCAGAGATCGACAGCGGTGTCGTAGTCCCCGCGGCGGATCGACTCGGCGGCCACTTCCAGGTCGACGCACCATGCCGCGATGATCGTGTAACGGTGTTCGAGCGCGACCTGCCGCGCTTTCGCCAACAACTCGAAGCCCAGCTGCCGGTCGGTGTCCCGACGGCGTACCAGGATGAATCCGTAGGTGAATTCGGCGTTGGTCAGCAGGAAGTTGTCGCCGAACCGGCGGGCGATGTCAAGGGCCTCAGCGGTATCGCGCAGCGCGTCATCGTCGGCGACGAGCGCCCAATTCATGATTGCGATGTACTTGAACATCACCACGGTCGAGAAGGTGAACTTGTCCACACTTCGGGCGATCGAGAGTGCGTCGTCGAAATCCTGACGCCAGCCGCTGATCCCCAGGCAGCACCGCGTCGACGCCCTCATCGCCAACGCCATGGCCAGTGGAGATCCGATGACGAGGTTGCCCATCGTCGGATCTCCGGCCGCGTCATCGATGGACCGTTGGGCCAGATCCAGCGATGCCGTCATCTCACCGGCGTCCCATTTGGCGATGGCGCTCACCATCGGGATCAGTGCGACCGTCAGTTCCGGGTCGTCGATGGCGTCGAGGAGCTGCACCTGCTCCGACGCAAGTCGAGACGCCTCGGTGTACCGGCCGTGGAAGTTCAGCATCTGGATCAGTCCGGCCATGCCGATCGCCAGGGACCGTTTGTCGCCGGCCTGCTGGGTCAGTGTGCGCAGCTCGTCGAACCCGACGTCGGCCAGCTCGCCGCCGACCCTCCAGATCGTGGCCACAAGCAATGTTCGCGCAGCGATGCGCATCGTCAAGCGATCCGGTTCGTCCTCAGGGAGGCCATCGGCGACGGCGGCCGCGCGCCGCCAGCTCATTCTGGCCGCGGCGATGTCGCGATGAGTCGCCCAGGTGCCGGCCTCCATATGCCGGCTGAATGCCGCACGGAGGTCACCAGCTGCTTCGAGGTGGGTGGCGATCAGTGCCGCGTTGGCCGCAGCGCCTTCGGGATCGGTGCGTTCGATCTCGGCCGCGATGCGACGGTGAAGGTCGGCCCGGCCGGCCTTCAGCTGAGTTTCATAGGCAACGGCGCGCATCAAGGGGTGCCGGAACGCGTACTGATCCGGGCGGGTGCTCACTTGTGCGATCAACTCGGCATCCTTCAGGTCGTCGATCGCCGAGGACCCGGATACAGCGTCCAAGAGCGTGCGAGAAAACGGGGAGCCGATTGCCGCAGCCGCGTAAAGGGTGCGCTTGGCTGCCGGCGCGAGCCGGTCGATCCGGGCGGCGATGGTGGTCTGCACGGACGCTGGGACGGGGATGTCGGCATCGCCGTGACAGGTGTAGGCGCCCCTCGTTCCACCGAGGACGCGGCGCTCGGCGAGATCCCGGATCATCTCCTCGATGAAGAACGGGTTCCCCGCGGCTCGATCAGTGATGCGTTGGGCGAGCGTGGCCACCGAGGTGTCCGGACCGACGAGTGAGACAGTGAGCTTCGATGAGCTCGAATAGTCCAGGGGTGCAAGTGCGATCGTCTTGTTGTCCGCTCTCGCGAGCGCGCCGTGGTACTCGGGTCGGTGCGTGATGAGCACCAAGGCCGCGGCCTCGGTGATCGTGCCGAGGAAATCCGCGATCATCGCCTCGCTGGCCGCATCGATCCAGTGGGCGTCCTCGACCACATACACCGTCGGTTGATGACGCGACAGCAGGGCTTTGTCCAAAAGTGCGGTGAGGCGCCGCTTTCGGGCATCAGGGGTGACGTCTTCTGGCGGGGGACGGCCGTCGCCGATTCCCAGCATGTCGTCGAGCATCAGCAGGTCCTGCGGGTCGGCGTCAGGCAGCGCCGAGCGCGTGGCCGCCCTGGCGCTTTCGGCCGACACGTGCGCGATGCCGAAGAAGGCTCGCAGTAATCCGGTGGCCGTACCGAAGGGCACATCGCGGGTATGGGACTGGCAGTAGGTCCAGAACACCTGCATGCCGCGATCGGTGGCGAGCGCGGCGAGTTCGCGGGTGAGCCGGCTCTTGCCGATACCGGGTGTTCCCACCACACGGACCACCGCGCCGCGGCCACGAGATGAGTTGTCCAGAGTGCCTACCAGCTCGGCGATTTCCGAGGTGCGCCCGACGAACGGGGTGTCTGCTGACCGTAGGTCGTGTCGCTCGGCGGTTCCCAGCAGCGTCCGCGCAGGTACCGGTTGATCTGCGCCCTTGATGTGCACCCACTCCACGTCACCCAGTTGAGCAACGTGTTCGACCAGGCGTGCGGTGGTCTCGCTGATCATCACCCCGCCCGGCGGCGCCACGGACTCCATTCGCTGGGCCAGCCCGACATGTTCGCCGATCACGGTGTAACCGGCCCGAGCGGAACCAATGTCACCGGCGATGACCTGGCCGGAGTTCAGACCGACACGAATCTTGAAATCCATACCGTCGCGTACGAGGACCCTCTCGGCCAGATCACGTGCTTCGTCCTGAATGGCCAATGCCGCCAGACATGCGCGAAAGGCATGGTCCTCCATCGCGACAGGTGCGCCGAACAGCGCCATGACCCCGTCCCCGATGAATTCGGCTGTGCCGCCGTAGCGTCGTACCACTCGTGTCGACCTGTCGAGCAGTTCGGACATGATCTCGCGCAGACGTTCTGGGCCTACTGCGCTGGCGATGTCCATCGACCGGGTCACATCGGCGAACAACACCGTCACATTCTTGTACTCGGGCACCGGAGGCACGGGGGACAGCACCGCGCCGCACTGGTCGCAGAAGCGCGCACCCTGACGGGCTTCGGTGCTACAGGTTCGGCACCGGGTCTGTTGTTCACCCATCCGCGATCCCGACGATCTGACGGCAGTTGGGCTCACCATAGTCCTGCGGGACCGGCCCGACGACTCATTCCTGCCAGGCGGAGCTCAATTTCTGCCAACTGAAATGAACCCGCTGAGCCGCCGGTTTAACCCGTCAGAACCACAGGGAAATGCCACCGGGAAGGGCAAGAACAATGAAGAACCTCACCATCGCCACCGCTTTCGCCGCCGGCTTGGGTGCCGCTGTCGTCGGGCTGGCCGCTCCTGCGGTTGCCGCCCCCACCGGCGGCAACGCCGACGCGACCATCAGCCACCTGGAGGCCCAGGGTCACCGGGTCGTGGTCAACCGCCTGTCGGATGCCCCGCTGAGCCAGGCCAACGTCGTCGGTGTGAACAAGGGAGGCGACGTCCGCTCCACGGTCCGCGACTTCCGCAACGATCGGACGTTCCAGAACAGCAAGACCGGCAGCATCTACTACGTCGACAACAGGTGACACCGGAGTTGCAACGGACCCCCGGCGATGTTCGGGTTCGCCTGCCGCGCAGACGACTTGCATGAACGTGCTTCAGAACGGTGGTGGGTCGTCGCCATAGCCGGGTCGCCGGAACGATTGGTCCGCGGCCGCTGCTTCGGTGGCTTGTCGGGCGGATTGTTCGAGTGCGCGTTGGGTGGCGTTGTAGGTGCGCTCGGCGGTGACGCGGGCGGCGCGGTTCTGGGCGCGGGTCCGTCGGCGGGTGGGCATCATCAGTTGCCGGCCGGGTCGGCTCGGTGAGGCTTGGTGGCTCGGCGGTGGTGGCGGTGGGGGTCCGGTGGTGGTGTTCCAGTGTGGAAACAGCAGAGCTGTCAGCGGTTTCGTGGTGTACCGAAGCCCGGCGGGGGTCACGACGGTGAGCGTGCCGTCGGGGTGTTGGTGGTCGCTCCAGCCGGGAAGGAAAGTTTTGATCAAATGGTGCGTGCGGCAGTAGCACTTGATGTTGGCCGGGTGGGTGGACCCGGCCGGCCAGGGCTGGGTGTGGTCGAGATCGGAGTAGACGGCCGGACGATCGCAGCCGGGGAAACGGCAGGTCATGTCCCGGGTGCGGACGAAGCGCGCAAGTGCGGTTGAGGGCTTGTAACGCGGTTCGGTCTTGAGGTTGAGCGTGTCGACGAGGCGGATCTTGGCGCCGTGCAGAACCAGCTCGGCCAGCAGTGGCGCGGGCAGGATCGCGCCGTTGAACCCAGGGATCAGCGCAGGCTTGCGTTCCGGCGGTACCGGGTGAGGCTCCGGGTCGGACGGCGACAGCTGCGGGGGCTCGGCGGTGGGCGTGGGCTGGGCCGGCGGACCAGGTGGGGCGGGCGCGGCCTCGATGGGAGCGTCTCCGTGCATCTGCGGATCGGGTTCGGCGTGCAGGGAGTCGGAGTCGGCGATGACGTGGATGGTGATGCTGCTGGCTCGTCCGTCGTCCACTTTGGCGGCGCAGTCAGGGTCGGGGCAGGTGCAGGCCAGGAAGAACACTCCCAAACCCATGGCGGCGCCCACGGCGTCGGCGCGGCGTTGATCGTTGGTACGCGGGTCATCAGGGCAGGGCGTGGCGATCATGATGGCCAGGCGTTGTTGCATCAATGCGGCGTCGGCGAGGCTGACGCGACCGTGCACAGTGACGGTGCCGGTGTTCTCGTCGGTGTAGTCGCCGACGTTGAAGTAGCGGCCGCGCATGGCGTTGCGGGCGCGGCGCACGGCGTCGGGATCGTGGCGATGGATCCACACGTCGATGGCTTGGGCGAGTTTGGCGTCGGACAGGTTGCCCCAGGTCGGGGCGTGCTCGGCCAGGGCGGTGTCGATGGCCGCAAGTGCGGCTTGGCCGACCAGGAAGGTTCGCCAGGCGATCGTGGCGATCATGCCCGCGCTGATTTCTCCGGCAAGGAAACGGGCACCGACCTTGGGAAGGCGGTCGCGCAGCGTCACGGCGAGGTCGATGAGCCCGACAGCTTTGCCGTGGCGCAGGGTCAGCGCGCAGCTGACGTGAGCGGCAGCGGCGTCGGTGTCGTCGATCGCGAGGCGTTCGCGGAATTCACCGCCGACCACGCGGCGGTGAAGTTCGGCGATGGCCGCGAGTTTTCGGGCCTCGGCGGCAGAGGCAGTAGCGGCCCACCCGGTGATGGACTCCACCCCCAGCTACCCACGAGAACCTGAGGAGCCGCACATATGTGCGATTCTACCCGTGGGCTGTGACACGGCCGGCACGTTTCTTCGCACTCAGCGAGGCCGCGCCACAGACCTCAGCGCACGGCGAACCGTTCATCGGTGTAGCGCCGCAGGTTGTGCAGGAAGCGTTGGAACATCCATGCCATCAACGGCTTCCCGGCAGCCAGGCCGAACCGCCCGGCGAGCCCATGGGGTTTGAGCGCCATGATCCAGGTCAGGTGGCACCCCTTGGCGGTCGGCACCACGTGGTAGTCCTCGGCGAACGCCGAGATGCTCGACGTGCTCGACTCGTTGAAGCGGAACGCCATGCGGGAGAATGGCTCCCACGCCAGGAATTCCTCGGCACCGGTGATCCCGGCGCGCATGTCCACGGTGCGCGTCGTCCCGATTCCACGGGGTTCCGGGCTGGTCCAGGTCACCTTGGTGATGACACTGGCCCAGTGTGGCCATGACGTCTCGTCGGCCAGTACCTCGAAGAGTTGCTCGGGGGTGATGGTCAGGTCGACGGTGCTGACGAACCGGTACGGGGCGGTGTCGACGAAGTCCAGGCCGACGCGCTCGCAGGGATGCATGACCATACACGTTAGGTCACCATGACTGGTCGACGGAAGATCGGACCTCGTCGAGCTGTCCACCGTGCCCCACTAGACTGAACTGTTGACTATCCCCCGCGAACAGGAGTACTTCGTGCTGCGCACCCGCACCGCCGGTTCATTGCGCCCCACCGATGCCGGTCAAACGGTGACGCTGGCCGGGTGGGTGGCGCGCCGTCGCGACCACGGCGGCGTCATCTTCATCGACCTGCGAGACGGCTTGTCCGGAGGGCAGGACGGTAGCGACGGGAAAATCGGGCCGAGCGTGGCTCAGGTGGTGTTCCGGGAGGGCGATGTGCTGGCGCAGGCGCACCGGTTGCGCTCGGAGTTCTGCGTCGCCGTCACCGGCGTCGTCGAGGTCCGTCCGGAAGGCAACGCCAATCCCGACATCGCCACCGGTGAGGTCGAGGTGAACGCGACGTCGCTGACGGTACTGGGGGAGAGTGCTCCGCTGCCGTTTCAGCTCGACGAGACCGCCGGCGAGGAAGCCCGGCTGAAGTACCGCTACCTGGATCTGCGCCGGGAGGGGCCGGGCAACGCGATCCGCTTGCGCTCCAAGGTGAATGCCGCCGCACGCAGTGTGCTGGCCGAGCAAGACTTCATCGAGATCGAAACCCCCACGCTGACGCGCTCCACACCGGAGGGCGCCCGTGACTTCCTGGTGCCCGCCCGGTTGCAGCCCGGCTCGTTCTACGCACTGCCGCAGAGCCCGCAGCTGTTCAAACAGTTGCTGATGGTCGCGGGTATGGAGCGGTACTACCAGATCGCCCGTTGCTACCGCGACGAGGACTTCCGCGCCGACCGCCAGCCCGAGTTCACCCAGCTGGACATGGAGATGAGCTTCGTCGACGCCGACGACGTCATCGCGGTGTCCGAGCAGGTCCTCAAGGCCGTGTGGTCGACGATCGGGTACGACCTGCCGCTGCCGCTGCCGCGGATCAGCTACGCCGACGCGATGCGTCGGTTCGGGTCGGACAAGCCCGACATGCGCTTCGGCCTGGAGCTCGTGGAGTGCACCGACTACTTCAAAGACACGCCGTTCCGGGTGTTCCAGGCACCCTATGTCGGCGCCGTGGTGATGCCGGGCGGAGCCTCGCAGCCGCGGCGCACGCTGGACGGCTGGCAGGAGTTCGCCAAGCAACGCGGGCACAAGGGGCTGGCGTACGTACTGATCGGCGAGGACGGCACGCTCGGTGGGCCGGTCGCCAAGAACCTGAGCGACGCCGAGCGGGACGGGCTGGCCGCGCACGTGGGCGCCAATCCCGGCGACTGTGTGTTCTTCGCGGCCGGCACCGCGAAGTCGGCACGGGCGCTGCTGGGCGCCACCCGCATCGAGATCGCCAAACGGCTCGACCTGATCGACCCGGACGCGTGGGCGTTCACGTGGGTGGTGGACTGGCCGATGTTCGAGTCCACCGCCGAGGCGACGGCCGCCGGTGATGTGGCGGTCGGATCCGGCGCCTGGACCGCGATGCACCACGCGTTCACCGCGCCGAAACCCGAGTCCGAGGCGACCTTCGACACCGATCCGGCCAGTGCCTTGTCGGACGCCTACGACATCGTCTGCAACGGCAACGAGATCGGCGGCGGATCCATCCGTATCCATCGCAGCGACGTCCAGGAACGGGTGTTCGCGATGATGGGCATCGATCACGACGAAGCGCGCGAGAAGTTCGGATTCTTGTTGGACGCGTTCACTTTCGGCGCTCCGCCGCACGGTGGTATCGCGTTCGGCTGGGACCGCATCACCGCGCTGCTGGCCGGCGTGGACTCGATCCGCGAGGTGATCGCGTTCCCGAAGTCCGGCGGCGGTGTCGACCCGCTGACCGAAGCACCCGCGCCGATCACCGATCAGCAGCGCAAGGAGTCCGGAATAGACGTCAAGCCGGAGAAGCTGGACAAGGCATGACACCACCGGACAGGCAACCGGACAAAGACAAGCTCGTCGCCGACACTGCGGCGCTGGACGCATTCAACGGCAACATCGTCGAAGAGTTCCGCGCCAACGGAGGCAAGGTCGGCGGGCCGTTCGACGGCGCCACGCTGCTTCTGCTGCACACCACGGGCGCGAAGTCGGGTAGGTCGCGGCTCTCACCGCTGGCTTACCTGACCATCGACGGCAAGATGCTCATCGTCGGGTCCTACGCCGGCGCACCCCGGCATCCCGCCTGGGTGCACAACCTGCGGGCGAACCCGAAGGCTTACATCGAGGTGGGCACCGACGCCTATGACGTCGACGTCCGTGAGCTGTCCGACGACGAGCGCGAGGCGCTGTATCCGAAGATCGTCGAGATCGCGCCCGTGTTCGCTGACTACCAGGCCAAGACCGACCGAGTCATCCCGCTGTTCGAGCTGACCCGGGCTTAAGCGCAGACGTTTACAGCCGTTCGATGATGGTGGCGTTGGCCATGCCGCCGCCCTCACACATCGTCTGCAGCGCGTAGCGCCCGTCGCGTTGCTGCAACGCGTTGACCAGCGTGGTCATGATGCGCGCACCACTGGCGCCCAGGGGATGGCCGATCGCGATCGCGCCGCCGTTGACGTTCGTCCTCTCGAGGTCGGCGCCCACGTCCGCGGCCCACGCCAGCACCACCGGCGCGAACGCCTCGTTCACCTCGAACAGGTCGATATCAGGAAGGCTCAAGCCGGCTTTCCGCAATACCTTCTCCGTCGCCGGGATCACGCCGGTCAGCATGTACAGCGGATCGGATCCGACCGCGACGGTGGTGTGGATGCGCGCCAGCGGGCGCAGACCGAGCCGGCGGGCCGCCGCGCCGCTGGTGATCATCACCGCGGCACTCCCGTCCGATAGCGGCGAGGAGTTGCCCGGCGTGATGTTCCAACCGATCTGCGGGAACCGCGCGCCGAGGGCCTCGTTGTAGAACGCCGGCTTGAGCCCGGCCAGCGTCTCGGCCGTGGTGTCGGGGCGGACGATCTCGTCGGCGGTCAGTCCGGCGATGGGGGCGAGCTCGGCGTCGAACAGTCCGTCCTTGGCAGCGCGCGCCGCCTTCTGATGGCTCGCGGCGGAGAACTCGTCGAGCTGGGTGCGCGACAGGTTCCACCGCGCAGCGATCAGTTCGGCGCTGATGCCTTGGGCGACAAGGCCATCCGGGTAGCGGGCGGTCATGTCGCGGCCGAACGGGTTGCTGCCGGGCAGCACCGACGATCCCATCGGCACCCGGCTCATGGATTCCACGCCCGCGGCGATCACCACGTCGTAGGCGCCGGCCAGCACTCCCTGTGCGGCGAAGCTGATCGCCTGCTGGCTGCTGCCGCACTGGCGGTCGACGGTGGTGCCGGGCACGCTCTCGGGGAACCCGGCGCCGAGCAGGGCGTTGCGGGCGATGTTGACGGCCTGGTCACCGACCTGGGTGACGGCGCCGGCGATGACGTCCTCGACCTCGACGGGATCCACGCCGGTACGCGTCACGAGCTCGCGCAGGCTGTGTGCCAGCAGGTCGGCGGGCAGCACGTCGTGGAGGGCGCCGGTGGCCTTGCCCTTGCCGACGGGGGTGCGGACGGCGCCGACGATGACGGCGTCGCGATCGGAATAGTCGGCCATGCGGATCCTCCTGGAACTCGTCGCTGAGTATGCTGCTGTGTACCTAGATGTAACACCTAGGTTCAGTCAAGACAACCCAGCGGTGGAGTGATGTGCATGACAGTCCTGCAGGGTCCGCTCGCCGACCGTGGCGCATGGTCGGCGGTCGGCCGGTGCCCGATCGAGAAGACGATGGCGCTCGTCGGCACCAAGTCCGCGATGCTGATCATGCGGGAGGCCTACTACGGCACCACGCGCTTCCACGATTTCGCCAAACGCGTCGGAATCACCAAGGCCGCGACGTCGGCGCGCTTGTCCGAACTCGTAGAAGCCGGGCTGCTGACCAAACGTCCGTACCGGGAGCCTGGACAGCGGGCGCGCGACGAATACGTGCTCACCGAGGCCGGGTCGGAGTTCATGCCGGTGGTGTGGGCGATGTTCGAATGGGGACGCAAGCACCTCGACGACACGTCGCTGCGACTCACCCACCTGGGTTGCGGTGCTCAGGCGGGCGTCGAGATCGTCTGTGCCGAAGGGCATTCGGTTCCGCCGGACGAGCTGGGGATGCGGCTCGTCCGGCGGACGAACGATCAGCCCAGCTGAGCGCGGAACTCCTTGGCCGCGCCCATGAGCTCTTCGACCCTGGACTTCTCGGCTGCGTTGGCGAACAGGCCGTCCTTCTTGAAGTAGGTGCCCACGACGGCGCCGTCGGCGACGCTGAGGTGGGCAGCGACGTTCTCGGCGCGCACACCGGTGTTGACGAACACCGGCACCTCACCTGCGGCCGATTTCACGACGCGCAGCGTCTCGGTGTCGGTGGGCGCGCCCGCGGTCGCGCCGGAGACGCAGATCGCATCGGGACGCGTCGCGAAGACGGTGGTGCGGGTGATGGCGGCCAGATCGCGGTCGGCGAGGTACTGGGCCGACTCGGGGACGATGTTGAACAGCAGCTTCACGTGTGACCCACCGATGCGTGCCCGGTGCCGCGCGACCTCGCCCACGTTGGTGTCCCACAGGCCGAAGTCGCTGGCGTACACCCCGGTGAAGATCTCGCGGACGAACTTCGCGCCGGTGGCCACCGCGAGGTCGATGGACGCCCGGCCGTCCCAGAGCACGTTGACCCCGTACGGCACCGAGATGTCGGGCAGCAGCTCGCCGATGATCCGGGCCATCGTGATCGCGGTGATGGGTTCGGTCTTGGTCAGGTAGGGCAGGCTGAATTCGTTGCTGATCATGACGGCGTCGACACCGCCGGCTTGCAGCGCGTCCAGTTCGGTGCGGGCGCGGTTGACGACGGCGGCGATGCCGCCCGCGGAGTCGAAGCCGGGATCGCCGGGCAGCGCGGACAGGTGCAGCATGGCGATGACGGGTTTCGAGACGCCGAAGACCTCGTCGAGCCAGGTGGTGGTCACGTGAAGTGCCTTTCTCTTTCGGGTGAAACGGATGAGTTGCGGCCGGCTCAGTCCATGTAGGCGCCGCCGTTGACGGCGAGCGCTTCGCCGGTGATGAAGCGGGCGTCGTCGGAGAGCAGGAAAGCCACCGAGCGGGCGACGTCGTCGGGCGCTTCGAGCCGGCCCAGCGGTGTGTCGGCGATCATCATCGCGCGCACGTCGTCGGCGGTGGTGCCGCGCAGTTCGGCCTCCCACTCCAGTTCCCTTGACTGCATGGGTGTTTCGACGAAACCGGGACAGACGCAGTTGACGGTGATGCCGTGCTCACCGAGTTCGTAGGCCATCGCCTGGGTCAGCCCCACCACACCGAATTTCGAGGCGACGTAGTCCGACAGGAACGGCACCCGGCCCTGCTTTCCGGCCATCGAGGCGGTGTTGACGATCGCCCCGCGCGTGCCTGACCGCACCATCTCGCGGGCGGCGGCCTGGCCGCAGACGAAGACGCCCTTGAGATTGACGTCCATGGTCTGCTGATAGCGCTCGACCGGTGCGTCGAGGAAGCGGTGCATGAACGAGATGCCGGCGTTGCTGACCCACGCGTGCAGGCCGAGGCGACCGGCGATGTCGGAGGCCACCGCGGCCGCGTTCTCGGCCGAGGTGACGTCGAGCTGGGCCGACTCGTGGCCGGCATCCGGATTGGGCAACGCGGCGGCGACCTCGCCCGCGGCGGCCGCGTCGAGGTCGGTCACCACCACCCGCCAATCCCGTTGCGCCAGCGTGTGGGCGATCGCGCGGCCGATACCGGATCCCGCTCCGGTCACCACGACAGTTCTCGTCATCTGCACTACTCGTTTCTTCTGTGTTGTTTCAGCCGGCCAGACGCCGGCCGGTGGTGGTGTCGAAGAGGTGGGTGGCGCCCGGACGGGCGGCCAGGTCGACCGGGCTGCCCTCGCTGATGCCCGACAGACGCGCGGTCTCGACCACGCTGGTCAGCTCGGTGCCGTGAGCGTCGATCGTGACGATGGCGCGTGGTCCGAGATGTTCGATCAGCACCACCCGTGCCTGCCCGTCACCCTCGGCGGCGGTGGGCAGCAGATCGTCGGGCCGGACCCCGAGGGTGACCGGACCGTGGGCGGGGGGCCGATCGACGGTGAGGGTGAAGCCGTTGCCCGCGGTGAACGCGGTGCCCGCGACGGCGCCGTCGATCAGGTTCATCTTCGGGCTGCCCACGAAGGTCGCGACGAACGTGTCGGCGGGCCGCGCGTACACCTCTTGCGGGGTGCCCTGCTGCGCGATGTGCCCGTCCCGCATGACGACCATGCGGTCCGACAGCGTCATGGCCTCTTCCTGGTCATGGGTGACGTACACCGACGTGATGCCGAGCCGCCGCTGGATCTGCAGCAGTTCGGTCCTGGTCTCCACCCGCAGCTTGGCGTCGAGGTTGCTCAGCGGCTCGTCGAACAGGAACACCGAAGGCTCGCGGATGATCGCCCGGCCGATCGCGACGCGCTGTTGCTGACCGCCGCTGAGGTCTTTGGGCTTGCGCTCCAACAGTTTTCCCAGACCCAGCGATTCGGCGATGCTCGCCGCGCGGGTGAGCGCCTCACGTCGCGGGGTCTTGGTGGCGCGCAGGGGGAATGCGATGTTCTCGGCGACCGACAGGTGCGGGTACAGCGCGTAGTTCTGGAACACCATCGCGATGTCGCGGTCCCGTGGCTGTAGGTGGGTCACGTCGCGGTCGCCGATGGTGATGCGCCCGGAGGTGACGGTCTCCAGACCGGCCAGCATGCGCAACGAGGTCGACTTGCCGCATCCGGACGGGCCGACGAGCACCGTGAAGGACCCGTCGGGCAGCTCGAGGTCGAGATCGCTGACGACTGAGGTGGTTCCGTACGCCTTCTGGACGCCGGAGAATCGGACCGTTGCCATGGTGTGCCAAAAACCTATCTGTGTCTAGAACTTCACCGCGCCGCCGCTGATGCCCTGCACCAGCTTGCGCTGGATGAAGAAGCTCGCGATGACGACGGGAACGACCGCGATGAGGATCGCCGCGCTCATCGAGCCGATCTGAACCCCGCGGAATGTGTTGAAACCTGCGATGGCCACCGGCAGGATCGCCGCCTTACCCGGAGCCAGGATGAGCCCGTAGAACAGATCGTTCCAGGACAGTGTGAAGCCGAAGATGGCTGCGGCCCCGATACCCGGATAAACCTGCGGCAGCACCACCAGCCGGAACGCCGCGAACCGGCTGAAGCCGTCCACCTGGGCCTGTTCCTCCAGCGAGCGGGGGACAGCCTCGAAGAACCCGATCAGGAACCAGGTGACCACGGGCAGAACGAAACTCAGGTGCGCGAAGATCACCGGCACCAGGGTGTCGGTCAGTCGCAGCGCGTACGCCATCGTCAGGAACGGGAACACCAGCACCGCCGGCGGCAGCACCTGCGCGGCGAGCATGCCGAAGCGGGTCAGCGTGCCGCCCGCCCGGTAGCGGGCGATCGCGTAGGCGCCCATGCTGCCGACCACCACACTGATGCCGACGGTGATCAGCGCGACCAGCGCGCTGCGCCCGGCGGCGCCGAGGATCCCCGAGGTGAGCACGTTCTGCCAGCTGGCGAAGTTCGGTGTGAAGGTGATCAGGAAGGGATCATTGAGCTGCTCGGGCGTTTTCACGCTCGCCAGGGCGATCCAGACGATGGGGAAGAGCACCGTGATGCCCGCCGCCCACAGCAGGGCCACCCGCAACACGGTGACCACCGAGGAACGGGTCATCGCGATTTGGTCCTCTCCATGCGGCGGAACGCGATGACGATCACTGCCAGAACGACGACCAGCACGATGAACGCCATCGAGGATGCGGATCCGAGCCGGAAGAACTGGATCCCGGTCTGGTAGATGAAGTACTGCAGCGTCTCGGTTTCGGTGCCGGGGCCGCCGCGGGTGGTGGCGAACACGTACTCGAACACCTTCATCGCGTCCAGGGAGCGCAGCAGGATCGCCACCACGAGCACCGGTGCCAGCAGCGGCAGGGTGACCCGGCGCAGGACGTACAGACCACTGGCCCCGTCCAGACGCGCGGCGTCGAGCGGTTCCTTCGGGATGGACTGCAGCCCGGCCAGCAGCAGCAGCACCATGAACGGCGTCCACTGCCACACGTCGATGAACGCCAGCGTGAACAGCGCACGGCCGGGGCCGAAGAAGTCGTAGTCCATTCCGAGGCCGTGCAGCATCGCCGGGATCGCGCCGAGTTGGTCATTGAGCAGGAACCGGAAGGTCAAGCCGACCGCGATCGGCGTGATGAACATGGGCGCCAGCAGCATCGAACGGGTCAGATCCCGCGCCCAGCGCTGCTTCTGCAGGGCGAGCGCGATGGCCAGCCCGAGCACCAGTTCCAGCCCGACGGCCACCAGGACGTACACAGCGGTGGTGCCGAAGGCGCCCCAGAAGGCGCTGTCGGCGAAGGTGGCGACGTAGTTGTCGGCGCCGACGATGTCCGGCGCGCCGCGGTCGGTCAGCTTGTAGTCGGTGACGCTGAGATATGCGGCGTAGAGCAGGGGGAAACCGACCACCCCGACGAAGAGGGCGGCGAGGGGGGCGACCATGCCGTGCTGAAACCTCAAGGGCGACTTCACGGCTGGTCTCGCTCCTTTCGTGGGGTGGTCGGTTTCCGGTCTGGGCACTCGAATCAGCCCTGGATCTTCTCTGCCTCGGCCTGCGCGGCGGCCAGTGCGTCGTCGACGCTCTTGGTTCCGGCGACCGCCTCGTTGAGTTCGGTGCCGACGGCCTGGATCATCTCCTCACCGCTGGGCCCCTGGCTCAGCGGTGCCGAGTCGGCCAGCAGCTGCTCGACCGTCCGGTAGTACTCCTCGCCGAATCCGCCGCTGAGCACGGCCGGATCCTGCAGGGTGCTCTTGCGGATCGCCGCGCCGCCCTTCTGGGTGCGGGTGACGTCGTTGGGCTTGGCGGTGATCCACGACACGAACGCCCATGCCGCGTCCGGGGTGGCCGAGTTCGCCGGGATCGCCCAGCTCCACGACCCCAGCACCTGCTTGCCGCCGGGGATGGTGGCGAGCTTGATCTTGCCGGCCGCGGGCCCGGAACCCGGCTCGTTGAGCGCGGGCAGTTGCCAGTTGTAATTGATCATCGATGCGGACTGATTGGCCGCCACCGAGCGCTGGGCCTCGTCCATGCTCCAGTTGAGGCTGTTGGCGGGCGCGGCGTTGCGGTAGGTGTCGATGTAGGCCTCGAGCGCGCGCTTGGCCTCGGGGGTGTTCAGCGTGACCTTGCCGTCGGCGTCGTAGATCGAGCCGCCGGCGGCGAACAGCCAGTTGCCCCATTCCTCGAAGATCTTGTAGCCGCGCTGCGGCTGCATCGCGATCCCGGCGCGGTCAGCGGTCTTCAGGGCCTTGCTGGTGCTGACCAGTTCGTCGAGCGTGGTCGGGACCTGCTGGTTGGCCGCCGCGAGATCGTCGGTGTTGTAGAGGTATCCGAGCGCGTAGTTGTAGAACGGCACGGCGTAGCGGGTTCCGTCGACGGTGGTGATGTCGGTGAGCGGGGCGAAGAAGTCGGCGGCGTCGTAGTCCGGGGTGCTGTCGATGCGGGCGTCGAGCGGCTGGAGGAACTTCGCGTTGGCGAAGTCGACCATCCACGGGTTGTCGACGACGATCAGGTCGTAGGTCGGCGTCGAGGACTGGAAGGACGACACCAGCTTGTCGCGCATCTGGTCGTAGGTCAGCGACTCGATGTTGACCTCGACGTCCGGGTACTCCTTGTTGAAGTCCGCGACCATGGACTTCACGATGTCGGTGTCCGGCACGTTCTCCATCAGGATCCGCACGGTGCCCGAGACGTCGGTGGGCACCTCGCCGGTGCCGGTGGCCTCCACCTCGTCTGGTCCGCCACTGCCCGCGCAACCCGTCAGCACGAGGGCCAGCACGGCGACGAGGGCGGTCACGGCGGAGAATGCGGTGCCTGGGCGCCTGCTCCTCCGCCCCGAAGTGGGCCATTGCGTGATTCTCATTGGCAGAGTGATCCTTTCGTGTGTTTCATCGGGTGGTGCGGGCGATCGCGTGGGAGATCGGTGTCATCGCCGAACTCAGGTCGCGCCACGTGGCGTAGGCGCTGGCGTAGATCTCGCGGCGGTGAGGGTCGGGAACGTAGGGCGGGTCGAGGGTGACGAACCGGGCGGCATCGGACCAGTCGTCGAGCGCGCCGATGCCGATCGCGGCGATCACCGCGGCCCCGAGTGAGGCGCCGGGGTGGCCGCTGACCGGATGCATCGGGTGTCCCAGCACATCGGCGTGAATCTGCTTCCACAACGTCGATTTCGAGCCGCCGTTGGTGATCATCACCCGGCGCAGCGGGATGCCGATCTCGCCGAAGACGTCGACGTGGTGGCGGAAGCCGAACGCGATGGCCTCCAGCACCGAGCGGTACATGTCCGCCCTGGTGTGTCCGAGGTGCAGGCCGGCGAAGACGCCGCGCAGGTCCGGATCGTGGATCGGGCTCTTCTCGCCGAGGAAGTACGGCAGGCAGAGCACCTCAGCGGGGGAGCGCGAGGCGGCCTCGTCGTCGAGCGCGGTCAGTTCCGGACCGCCGATGAGTGCCTGCAACCAGCGGATCAGGCTGCCGCTGGTGGCCATGCAACCGTTGGGCAGCCAGTGGCCTGGGACGGGGTGCGCATCGAGGTACAGTCGCCGGTCGACGACCTTCGTGTCGCTGGCGACCAGAATGTCGCCCGCCCCACCGAGTTTCACCAGTGCGTCACCGGGTTCGTTGACGCCTGCGGCGAACGCCGACAGGACGTGGTCGGCACCGCCGACCACCAGCGCGGTGCCGGCTCGCAGCCCGGTCGCGTCGGCGGCCTGACGGCTGAGTTCGCCGACCAGCGTGCCGGGGCGCCGGATCGGGGCCAGCGTGGCAGGGTCCAGGCCGGCGGCCCGCACGACGTCGGCAGCGAGGTCACCGTCGATCGCGAACAACCCGGACTCCAGCGCCCAGTTCTGTTCCACGTGAACGGGAGCGCCGAGGGCCGAGAGCACCCAGTCGTAGGAGCCGACCCAGTGGGCGGTGCGCGCATAGACGTCGGGTTCGTGCTCGCGCAGCCACACGGTCGTGGGCGCCACCGACTGCTGTGTCAGCGCCGACCCGGTGAGGCTGACCAGGTCGACGGTGGACAACTCGGCGGCCAGGTCGGTGACTTCCCGGTGTGCGCGGGCGTCGTTCTGGAGGATGGCGTGCCGCAGCGGGTTTCCGGAGGCGTCGACGGGGATGACGGCCGGGACCATGCCGGAGGTGGACACCGCGCCGATCTGCTCGGGGGCGACGCCGCCGGCGGAAAGCACCTCGCGGATCGAGTCGACCACGTTGCGGTACCACTGCGCCGGGTCGGCCTCGGCGAAACCGGGTCCCCGGGAGTGCAGCGTGTTCTCCCGGTTGGTGGTGGCCACCAGTCCGCCGAGGGTGTCGAGCAGCACCGTCTTGGTGCCGGTGGTGCCGACGTCGACGCCGACGGTGTACCGGCTCACCGGGCGCCGCCCGCCGCTGTGGCACAGGAATCATCTTGAGCGGCAACGCAGATCACCTCGACGCCGGCGCCGCGTGCGGCGACCAGAGCGGGGTGGTCCGGTGGGCCGTCACTGACGATGGTCTGGACCTGGGACAGCGCGGCGATGCTGACGAAGGTGACCCGGCCGAGCTTGCTCTTGTCCGCGGCGACGATCACCCGATCGGCCCGCCGGCTGGCGGCGCGCTTCACCCGGCTCTCCGCCTGGTGGTAGTCGGAGATTCCGCGGTCGCCGTCGATGCCGGCCACGCCCATCACATAGGTGTCGCAGTTGTAGTTGGCCAGGGTGTCCTCGGCGTTCGGCCCGATCAGGCTCAGCTCGCCCGCACGCAGCTGTCCACCGGTGAGCACCACGGTGGTGTCCGGTTCGTCGACCAGCGCCACGGCCGCCAGGACACTCGGCGTCACCACGGTCAGACCGAGGTTGCGTCCTTTCAACGAGTTCGCCACAGCCAGCGCGGTGCTGCCCGAGTCCAGGATCAGCGTCTCGTTGACCCCGATGAGGTCGGCCACCACGTCGGCGATGTGGATCTTCTCCTGTGCGGCGTCGGCCACCCGGGTCGCGAACGAGGGTTCGGAGTCCTTGCCCTGCACCGCGATCGCGCCGCCCACCACCCGGCGCAGCACACCGAGACCTTCCAGCACCTCGACGTCACGCCGGATGGTCATCTCCGAGACGTCGAATTCGGCGGCCAGGTCGGCGAAGTTGACCTCACGGGCGGAGCGGACGCGTTGTTCGATCCGTTGCCGGCGGGTCTTGACGTCCAGGGTCACCAAAACTTTTCCTGTTCAAAATTCACAGAAAACTCCATCTGCTACCAGGATTGGGCCGGTTATCGCCGTCGGGAGTGTGAATCTATAACAGGAATGTGTGGGGCCGCCACATTTCGCGCGCGATTGTTCAATTCCGGTGCGTCACCCGGTTACCGTGCGGCGGTGCTGCACTTGCAGGTGATCGTCCCCGAGGACATGCGCGACGAGGTGCTGGCCGTGCTGCGCCACGAGGTCGGCGTCGCGCACATCATGTTGCACCGGGGCGCGGCGGTGGAACCGGCCGGCGACGAGATCAGCGCCATCATCGCCCGCGAGTCCGCCAACGACCTGATCAAGCAACTCAAAGGCCTCGACGTGCAGCACCGCGGCGCGATCGCGCTGACCGTGCTCGACACCGTGCTGTCCACCCGGGCGCACGCGGCCGAGGACCAAGCCGAAGGCGATCCCGCCGACGCTCTGGTGTGGGACGAACTGATCACCCGCACCCGCGAGGAGTCGACGCTGTCGGTGACATTCACGACGTTCCTGACCCTGGCCTGCCTGTTGGCCGCGATCGGGGCCGTCACCGACTCGATGGTGACGGTGATGGGCGCGATGGTGCTCGGGCCGGAGTTCGGTCCGCTGGCCGCGCTGTCGGTGGCGGTGGTGCAGCGACGCGGGGACCTCGCACGGCGGGCGCTCATCGCGCTGCTCGTCGGGTTCCCGGTGGCAATGGGCATCACCGCGCTGGTGACGCTGGCCGGGCGGGCGGTGGGGTGGCTGAGCTTCGACACCATCAGCGACATTCACGACGTGGACTTCATCTTCCGGGTCGGTCCGATCTCGTTCGTGGTGGCGCTGCTGGCCGGCGCCGCGGGAATGCTGTCGCTGATGTCGTCGAAGTCCGCCGCGCTGGTCGGGGTGTTCATTTCCGTCACCACCGTGCCCGCCGCCGGCTTCGCCGCGGTCGCCGGCATCCTCGGACACTGGGACGTCGCCGCGATGTCGGCCGCGCAGCTCACGGTGAACCTGGTCGGCGTCGTACTGGCCGGCGTGCTGGTGCTGGTGCTGCGGCCGCGGGGCAGCCTCATCCCGCGCCGCGCGCAGACCTGACGCATCCTGCGTGGCACTGCCCGGTGTGGTGGGATCTAGCGCTATGGGGATCAAGGTGGCCCTGGAGCATCGGACCAGCTACACGTTCGACCGACTTGTCGCGGTCCATCCGCACGTGGTCCGGCTGCGCCCCGCGCCGCACTCCCGCACCCCGATCGAGGCCTATTCGCTGCAGGTCGAACCCGCCGATCACTTCGTCAACTGGCAGCAGGACGCCTTCGGCAATTTCGTCGCCCGGCTCGTGTTCCCGGCGCGCACTCGGAGCCTGACCATCACGGTGGGCCTGATCGCCGACCTGAAGGTGGTCAACCCGTTCGACTTCTTCATCGAGGACTACGCCGAACACATCGGCTTCTCCTATCCCCGTCCGCTGGCCGAAGACCTCAAGCCCTACCTGCGGCCCGTCGACGAGGACGGGGCGGGCTCCGGGCCCGGTGACCTCGCCCGGGCGTGGGTGGAGAACTTCACCGTCGCGCCGGGCACCCGCACCATCGACTTCCTCGTCGCGCTCAACCGCGCCGTGAACGCCGACGTCGGCTATTCGGTGCGGATGGAGCCCGGCGTGCAGACCCCGGACGTGACGCTGCGCACCGGCATCGGATCGTGCCGGGACTCCGCGTGGTTGCTGGTGTCGATCCTGCGCCAGCTCGGATTGGCCGCCCGGTTCGTCTCGGGTTACCTCGTCCAGCTGACCTCCGACGTCGAGGCCCTCGACGGCCCGTCCGGTCCCACCGCCGACTTCACCGACCTGCACGCCTGGACCGAGGTGTACGTCCCGGGCGCGGGATGGATAGGACTCGACCCGACCTCCGGGTTGTTCGCCGGCGAGGGGCACATCCCGCTGTCGGCGACACCGCATCCCGACTCGGCCGCGCCGATCACCGGCGCTGTCGAACCCTGCGAGACCACACTGGAATTCAGCAACGTCGTGACCCGCGTGCACGAGGATCCGCGCGTGACGCTGCCCTACAGCGAACAGTCGTGGGCGGCGATCACCGCGCTCGGCCGGCGCGTGGACGAGCGGCTCTGTGCAGGTGACGTCCGACTGACCGTGGGCGGTGAACCGACTTTCGTGTCGATCGACAACCAGGTCGATCCTGAATGGACCACCGATGCCGACGGGCCGCACAAACGGGACCGGGCCTCCGCGCTGGCGGCTCGTCTGAAGACGGTGTGGGCGCCGCATGGGCTGGTCCAGCGCAGCCAGGGCAAGTGGTATCCAGGAGAACCGTTGCCGCGCTGGCAGATCGGGATTTTCTGGCGCACCGACGGTGAACCGCTGTGGACTGACGGATCGCTGCTGGCCGACCCCTGGCAGCCGGAGCCGGACCGCCGTGCCCCTGCCCCCGACGCCGCGGCCCGGCTGCTCGGCGCCGTCGCCGACGGACTCGGCCTGCCGCGGTCCCAGGTCCGGCCGGCGTATGAAGATGCGCTGGCCCGCCTCGCCAAGGCGGTACGCCAACCCGATGGCGAGCCTGTCCCGACCCAGGACGACCTGGAGCGCGATACCCCGGACAGCCGCGCACAACTCCTGGCCCGACTCGACGCCTCGGTCGCCGAACCGGCCGCGTTCGTGTTGCCGCTGCATCGCCGTGACGACGACACAGGATGGGCGAGCGCGGACTGGACCTTGCGGCGCGGCCGGATCGTGCTGCTGGACGGGGACTCGCCCGCCGGACTGCGGCTGCCGCTGGATTCGATCAGCTGGCGGCCGCCGCGGCCCACGTTCGACGCCGATCCGACACGGCGCCGGCTGCCGCTGCCGGCCCGCGGCTCCACGGTGGCGACCGCGGCGACAGACCCGGAGACCGAGGACGTCGACCGGCTCCCGCCAACCGCTCTGGTCGCCCAGATCCGGGACGGGCTGCTGTACGTGTTCCTGCCGCCCACCGAGGAACTGGAACACTTCATCGACCTCGTCGAGCGGCTCGAAAGCGCGGCCGGCGCGATCGGATGTCCCGTCGTGATCGAAGGGTACGGTCCGCCCGCCGACGCCCGGCTCACGTCGATGACGATCACCCCGGACCCGGGGGTCATCGAGGTCAACGTCGCACCGACAGGCTCCTTCGCCGAGCAGTGCGCGCAATTGGAGACGCTCTACGAGCAGGCCCGGCAGGCACGGTTGTCCACCGAATCGTTCGGCGTGGACGGCTCCCACGGCGGCACCGGCGGCGGCAACCACATCACCCTCGGCGGAATCACCCCGGCCGACTCGCCGCTGCTGCGCCGCCCGGACCTACTGGTCTCGTTGCTCACCTACTGGCAGCGGCACCCGGCGCTGTCCTACCTGTTCGCCGGCCGGTTCATCGGCACCACATCGCAGGCGCCGCGGGTCGACGAGGGTCGCCCGGACGCGCTCTACGAGCTCGAGATCGCCTTCGCCGAAATCGCCCGGCTGACCCAGGAGTCGGGCGGTTCCTCCCCGTGGATCGTCGACCGTGCCCTGCGGCACCTGCTCACCGACATCACCGGTAACACCCACCGCGCGGAGTTCTGCATCGACAAGCTCTACAGCCCCGACAGCCCGCGCGGCCGCCTCGGTCTGCTGGAGCTGCGCGGTTTCGAGATGCCGCCACACCATCAGATGGCGATGGTGCAGTCGCTGCTGGTGCGCGCGCTGGTGGCGTGGTTCTGGCAGGAGCCGCTGCGGGCGCCGCTGATTCGGCACGGTGCCAACCTGCACGGTAGATACCTATTGCCGCACTTCATCATTCAGGACATCGCCGAGGTGGCCGCCGACCTGCGCGCCCACGGCATCGAATTCGACACCAGCTGGCTGGATCCGTTCACCGAGTTCCGCTTCCCGCGCATCGGGACCGCGGTGTTCGGCGGTGTCGAGGTCGAGCTGCGCGGCGCCATCGAGCCGTGGAACGTGCTGGGGGAGGAGGCCACCGACGGCGGGACCGCGCGCTACGTCGACTCCTCGGTGGAGCGACTGCAGGTGCGGCTGATCGGAGCGGACCGGCAGCGCTACCTGGTCACCGTCAACGGCCACCCGGTGCCGCTGCTGTCCACCGACAACCCCGACGTCCAGGTCGGCGGGGTGCGATACCGGGCCTGGCAGCCGCCGAGTGCGCTGCACCCGACGATCACCGTGGACGGGCCGCTGCGATTCGAGCTGATCGACGCCGCCACCGGGGTGTCCCGCGGCGGCTGCACCTATCACGTGTCCCATCCCGGGGGCCGCGCCTACGATGCGCCCCCGGTCAACGCGGTGGAGGCCGAGTCGCGCCGGGCCCGGCGATTCGAGGCCACCGGCTTCACCCCGGGCAAGGTCGATCTCGCCGAGTTGCGCGAGAAGCAGGCCAGACAATCCACCGATGTGGGCGCACCCGGCATCCTCGACCTGCGGCGAGTGCGTACCGTTCTGCAGTAATGGCCTACCCCGCACCGTCGCCGGCACCCCACCCGGGTGCCGGACCGACCGATCTCGACAACCCGCTGGCGCCCTACGGCACCATGCGGGCCCAGCAGGCGTTGTTCGACGTCGGGTCGCAGCTTGGCGGCCCGACCACCGGGTACGACGAATTCGTCGACGCGGCAGGGGAAGTGAGGCCGGCGTGGCAGGAGCTCGCCGACTGCGTCCGGGAGCGCGGCCGTGACGGTCTGGATCAGCTGCGCGCGATCGTGCGGGAGCTCGTCGACAACGACGGGATCACCTACATCCAGACCGACGGTGACGACGCGGTGCCCGGGCCGTGGCACCTCGACGCGCTGCCACTGGTCATCTCGGCCCCGGACTGGGACCGGCTGGAGGCGGGCCTGGTGCAAAGGTCGCGGCTACTCGACGCCGTGCTGTCCGACCTCTACGGAGAGCGGCGCGCGATCACCAGCGGGGCGCTGCCACCGCAGCTGCTGTTCGCCCATCCCGGGTACGTCCGCGCCGCCCACGGCATCGCGGTACCCGGTCGTCACCAGCTGTTCCTGCACGGCTGCGACATCAGTCGCGGCGCCACGGGTGACTTCGTCGTCAACGCGGACTGGACCCAGGCGCCGTCTGGTGCGGGATACGCGCTGGCCGACCGGCGGGTGGTGGCTCACGCGGTCCCGGAGCTCTACGAGCAGATCGGCCCGCAACCGGTGTCGCCCTGGGCGCAGGCACTGCGGCTGGCCCTGGTCGAGGCCGCCCCGGAGTCGGCCGAGGAGCCCGTGGTGGTGGTGCTCAGCCCGGGCATCCACTCCGAGACGGCGTTCGACCAGGCCTACCTGGCCGGCGTACTGGGTCTGCCGCTGGTCGAGAGCGCCGACCTTGTGGTCCGCGACGGCAAGCTGTGGATGCGGTCGATGGGCACCCTCAAGCGGGTCGATGTGGTGCTGCGCCGCGTCGACGCCGACTACGCCGATCCGCTCGACCTGCGGCCGGATTCCCGGCTCGGTGTGGTCGGACTCGTCGAGGTGCTGCGCCGCGGGGCGGTGACCGTGGTGAACACGCTCGGTAGCGGTGTGCTGGAAAGCCCTGGGCTGCTTCGCTTCCTGCCTGAGCTGGCCGAGAAGCTGCTCGGTGAGACGCCGCTGCTACCCACCGCCCCCTCGTACTGGGGCGGCATCAACACCGAACGTTCCCACCTGCTGGCAAACCTGTCGTCGCTGCTGTTCAAGCCCGTCACCGGAGGCGATACCGTCGTCGGTCCCCAGATGTCGGCGGCGCAGCGGGAGGCGTTGGCCGCACGCATCAGCGCCGCGCCGTGGCAGTGGGTCGGTCAGGAGCTGCCCGAGTTCTCCTCGGCGCCGGCCGACTTCCTCGGGGGCGGGCTGACCTCGGCTAGCGTCGGCATGCGGCTGTTCACCGTGTCCCAGCGCGGCGGGTATGCCCCGATGATCGGCGGCCTCGGCTACCTGGTGGCACCTGGCGCCGACGGATACCGTTTGAAATCAGTTGCCGCCAAAGATATCTGGGTCCGTACACCCAGCCGGGTCACCGCCGAGACGGTTCCGGCGCTGCCACAGCTGGCGACTGCGAGCCCCACCCAGGAGGTCAGCTCGCCGCGCGTGCTGTCCGACCTGTTCTGGATAGGCCGCTACGCCGAGCGTGCCGAGAACATGGCCCGATTGCTGACTGTGACCCGGGAGCGCTACCACAAGTACCGGTACCGCCGCACGCTCGACGGCAGCGAGTGCGTGCCCGTCCTGCTGACCGCACTGGGTGTGATCACAGGCACAGACACCGGAGCCGGCGGCGACTATGCGGAAATGGTGGCCATCGCACCGACGACGCTGTGGTCGCTGACCGCCGACCGGCACCGGCCGGGATCACTGGCCCATTCGGTGGAGCGGCTCGGGCTGGCGGCACGTGCGGTGCGTGATCAGATGTCCAACGACACCTGGATGGTGCTCTCGACGCTGGAACGCGCACTGCTCAACGCGCCGGACACCCCGCCCGAGTCCAAGGCCGAAGGCGACGCGTTCCTGTCGTCGACGAGCACGCTCACGCTGGCAGGGATGCTGACGTTGTCGGGGGTCGTCGCCGAATCGATGGTGCACGACGCCGGCTGGACGATGCTCGAGATCGGCAAACGCATCGAGCGGGCGCTCGCGATGACCGCACTGCTACGGGCGACCATGACCACGGTGCGGACGCCGGGCGCCGAGCAGACCGTCACCGAGTCGACGCTGGTGGTCTGCGAGTCGCTGGTGATCTACCGCCGCCGCAACCCGGGCACTTACAACGTCGCAGGTGTCGCGGAACTGGTGCTGTTCGACGCCGGTAATCCCCGCTCGCTGGTGTATCAGTTGGAGCGGCTGCGCACCCACCTGCGGTCGCTGCCCGGGGCGTCGGGGTCGTCGCGGCCCGAGCGCATGGTCGACGAGATCGCCGCGCGTTTGCGCCGCATCGAGCCGACAGAACTGGAGGAGGCCGGCGAGGACGGCCGACGCGACGAGTTCGACGCGCTGCTGGCCGCCATCCATCGCGACCTGCGCGAGCTCGCCAGCGTGATCACCGCGATCCACCTGTCCCTGCCCGGTGACATGCAGCCGTTGTGGGGCCCGCACGAACGGCGGCTGGTTCCGTGACGGCGTACCCGGACGGGCCCACCGCTTCGGCCCGCGGCCGCAGCTACGAGATCACCCACCGCACCCAGTACCGCTACTCCGATGTGGTCACCAGCTCCTACGGGCGCGGGTTCCTGACACCGCGTGACTCGGCGCGCCAGCGGTGCCTGTTCCACGAAGTCGTGCTGGAACCGCACGCGGCCGACAGCTCCACCAGTCGCGACGGATGGGGCAATGTCAGCTCGTATTTCCATGTCACGCAACGGCATCGGGTGCTGACGGTGACCAGTCGCTCGGTGGTCGAGGTGGATCCGCCGCCGCCGGACCTCTACAACGGCCCCTCGGCGCGGGCGCCGTGGGAGATCGCGCGTCCGGTCGGCCCGGACGGGGCCCTGGCGACCGAGTTCACTCTCGACCTGCAGCCGCCGGAGATCACCGAGGAGATCCGCGCCTACGCCGCACCCAGTTTCACCGCGGAGCGGCCGCTGATCGACGTGCTGCGCCACCTCACCGAACGGATCCACACCGACTTCACCTACCGGTCGGGGTCGACGACGGTGTCGACCAAGGTGAGCGAGGTTTTGGCGGCGCGGGAAGGGGTATGTCAGGACTTCGCGCGGCTGGCGATCGCCTGCCTGCGTGCCAATGGTCTGGCCGCCTGCTATGTGTCGGGGTATCTGGCCACCGATCCTCCGCCCGGGAAGGAACGCATGGTGGGAGTCGACGCGACACACGCGTGGGCCTCGGTGTGGACGCCCCAGAATGTCTGGCTCGGGCTGGACCCGACCAACAACCAGATGGTCGACGAACGCTACGTCACGGTCGGCTACGGACGTGACTACGCCGACATTCCGCCGCTGCGCGGCATCATCTACACCGATTCGGAGAACAGCGCGATCGACGTGTCCGTCGACGTCGCGCCGTATGGAGGGGGAGTTCTGCATGCGTGACTTCACGTGCCCGAACTGTGGCCAGCGGTTGGCGTTCGAAAACTCGGTGTGTCTGAATTGCGGTAGCGCGCTGGGCTTTTCGCTGGACGACATGGCGCTGCTGGTGATCGCGCCGACCGAGGAGAGCGAGCACGCCGGTGCGGTCGACGAGAGGCAGTTCCAACTGTGCGCCAATCTGCATCTCGCCGAATGCAACTGGCTGGTGGAAAAGGGTCCGATCGCCAAGCTGTGCGTGTCGTGCGCGTTGACCAGAACGCGGCCCAACGACGCCGACACCATGGCGCTCGTTGCGTTCGCGAACGCGGAGCGGGCCAAACGCCGGCTCATCGCCGAGCTGCACGAACTCAAACTGCCGATCGTCGGCCGCGACCTGGATCCCGAGTTCGGACTGGCGTTCGACCTGCTCTCCAGTCAGTTCGAGAAGGTGTTCACCGGGCACGAGAACGGGGTCATCACACTCGATCTCGCCGAGGGTGACGACGTTCACCGCGAGCAGTTACGCATCTCGATGGACGAGCCGTACCGCACGCTGCTCGGTCACTTCCGCCACGAGATCGGCCACTACTACCAGTACCGGCTGATCGGGACGTCGCAGGACTACCTGCAGCGCTATCACGAGTTGTTCGGTGACCCCAACGCCGACTACCAGGCTGCACTGGACCGGCATTACAGCGAGGGCGCCCCGGCCGGCTGGGAGGACGATTACGTATCCTCCTACGCCACCATGCATCCCGCCGAGGACTGGGCCGAGACGTTCGCGCATTACCTCCACATCCGCGACACCCTGGACACCGCGGCGGCGTTCGGGTTCGCGCCGGCGAACGCCACCTACGACCGCAGAATGCTGGGGCCCAGCGGATTCGACACGCTGATCGACCTGTGGCTGCCGCTTTCCTGGGCGCTGAACATGGTGAACCGGTCGATGGGCAAACAGGACCTCTACCCGTTCGTGCTGCCACCGCCGGTGCTGGAGAAGATGCGGTTCATCCACACCGTGATCGACGAGATCACCTCGAACCCGGCCAAACTGGCCGAGGTGGGAGCGCCCGTCGCGGATCAGAGCCAGCAGATGGGCTGACAGGTTGGCGCGAGCCGCCGCGCCGGAAGGTGAGCAACACACGGGGCCGCGTTGGCCCGAGTCCGGCCGCGCTGTCCCTACGATCAGCCGGTGGCTGATCGCTATGGCGCCGACATCCTGTCCAACAACCCGCACCAGGCCCGCAAGCCGCGCTCGCGGGAGCAGCCGATCGAGATCGGCATGGTCGTCGAGGACGCCCAGACCGGCTTCGTCGGTGCGGTGCTGCGCGTCGAATACGGCCGGATGGTGCTCGAAGACCGCAACGGCCGTACCAAACCGTTTCCGGTCGGTCCCGGTTATCTGATCGACGGTGAGCCCGTGATCCTGACCCCGCCGAAGAAAGCGGTGCCGGCCGCCCCGACGCGCACCGCGTCCGGCTCCGTCGCGGTCAAAGGGGCCCGCGCGAAGGTCGCGCTGGCCAGCCGTATCTACGTCGAGGGCCGCCATGACGCCGAGCTCGTCGAGCAGGTGTGGGGCGAAGATCTGCGGATCGAGGGGGTGGTCGTCGAGTACCTCGGCGGCGTGGACGACCTCGCCGCGATCGTCGCCGAATTCCGCCCGGGACCGGGACGCCGCCTCGGCGTGCTGGTCGACCACCTGGTGACCGGCACGAAGGAGGCCCGCATCGCCGAAGCGGTGCGGCGCGGCCCCGGCGGTGAGCACACCCTGGTGGTCGGGCACCCGTTCATCGACATCTGGCAGGCGGTCAAACCCGCCCGGCTCGGGATCGCCGAGTGGCCGGTGATCCCGAGAGGCCAGGACTGGAAACACGGCGTGTGCGCCGCGCTCGGCTGGAAGCACCGCGACCAGGCGGACATCGCCGCGGCCTGGCAGAAGATCCGGGCCCGGGTGCGGGACTGGACCGACCTCGAGCCCGAGCTGATCGGCCGTGTCGAGGAGCTCATCGACTTCGTCACCGCCCCCGTGTAAGCAGGGAGCGTGTCCGACAGCTTGTTCGACGACCCCGGCGAGGCGCCTGCCGCGCGCCCGGCGGCCGCGGGAGCCTCGACGCCCCTGGCCGTGCGGATGCGTCCGACCTCGCTCGACGAGGTCGTCGGGCAGGGGCATCTGCTCACACCGAACTCGCCGCTGCGCCGCCTGATCGAGGGCTCCGGCGCCGCGTCGGTGATCCTGTACGGGCCGCCGGGGACCGGGAAGACCACGCTGGCGTCGATGATCTCGCAGGCCACGGGCCGCCGGTTCGAGGCGTTGTCGGCGCTGGCCGCCGGTGTCAAAGAGGTGCGCGCGGTGATCGAGGAGGCCCGCGTCGCGCTTCTCCGGGGGCAGCCGACCGTGCTGTTCATCGACGAGGTGCATCGGTTCTCCAAGACCCAGCAGGACGCGCTGCTGGCCGCGGTCGAGAACCGGGTGGTGCTGCTCGTCGCGGCGACCACGGAGAACCCGTCGTTCTCCGTCGTCGCGCCGCTGCTGAGCCGTTCGCTGATCCTGCAGTTGCAGCCACTGACGCCGGCCGACATCGACACGGTGATCCGGCGGGCCATCGAGGATTCGCGCGGGCTGGACGGAAAGGTGAAGGTCACCGACGAGGCCGTCGAGCAGCTGGTCCGGCTCGCAGCCGGCGACGCCCGGCGGGCGCTGACCGCGCTGGAGGTGGCGGCCGAGACGTCCGCGGCCGGCCAGGGAACTGTGACGGTCGAGGTCATCGAGCAGTCCCTGGACAAGGCGGCCGTGCGCTACGACCGGGACGGCGATCAGCACTACGACGTCGTCAGCGCGTTCATCAAGTCCGTCCGCGGCTCCGACGTCGACGCCGCCCTGCACTACCTGGCCCGGATGCTGGTGGCCGGCGAGGACCCGCGTTTCGTCGCACGCCGGCTGATGATCCTTGCCAGCGAGGACATCGGAATGGCCGATCCGACCGCGTTGCAGATCGCGGTCGCGGCGGCGCAGACCGTCCAGCTGATCGGTATGCCGGAGGCGCAGCTGACGCTGGCCCACGCGACGGTGTATTTGGCGACCGCACCCAAATCCAACGCCGTCACCACCGCGCTCGGCGCCGCGATGGCCGACATCCGCGCGGGTAAGGCCGGACTGGTTCCGGCGCACCTGCGCGACGGTCACTACTCGGGCGCTCAGAAGCTGGGTAACGCGGTCGGCTACAAGTACGCCCATGACAGTCCCGACGGGGTTGTGCCGCAGCAGTATCCGCCTGACGAGCTGATCGGGGTCGACTATTACCGGCCCACGAACCGTGGAGTGGAAAGGGAGATCTCGACCCGGGTGGAGAAGCTGCGGGCGATCATCCGCCGTCGACACTGACCGCCCCCCCAGATGAGGTGATCCCGGCTGGTCGGGGGCCCAGCCGGGATCACCAAGGGGGGTGTTGGGGTCCGTCTACCGCATCATCCCCGAGCGGCGGCCACCGGTGATGCCGGTGCGACGGCGGCCCATGAGCGCGGCGACCAGCGCCACACCCAGAGCTGCGACGACGACCTGGACGAGCAGTTCGAGCCAGTCGACACCGCTGGTGGCCGTCGGAATCCCGATGGCGCGGGCGACCGCGGTGCCGATGAGGGCCGATACGATGCCGACCAGGATGGTGACAAGCATGCCGATGGGCTGCTTGCCGGGCAGTACGAGCCGACCGAGCACGCCGACGACGATGCCGATGAGGATGGCGCTGATGATGCCGGTGATGGTCATGTCTTCCTCCAGAAGCGAATGTCAGGCTGGCGCAGGCATACCCCACCGGCCGGTCAATAAACGCGCACGTCAATCGGGTGCCCGGCCCGTACCCTCGACAGGTGGACACCGAACTGCTCGACGTCGACACCTCTCGCCGCCGCATCGTCGACCTCACCTCGGAGGTGCGGACCTTCTGTGCGGGCCGCCAGGACGGGCTGTGCAACGTGTTCGTCCCGCACGCGACGGCCGGCCTTGCGCTCATCGAGACCGGCTCCGGATCGGATGCGGACCTGCTCGACGCGCTGGAACGCCTGCTGCCGCGCGACGACCGGTACCGGCACGCGCACGGGTCACCCGGCCATGGCGCCGACCACGTGTTGCCGGGGCTGGTGTCGCCGTCTGTGACGGTGCCGGTGGCCGGTGGCCGGCCGTTGCTGGGCACCTGGCAGAGCATCGTGCTGGTGGACCTGAACAGGGACAATCCGAGCCGCTCGGTCCGGCTGAGCTTCGTGTCGGGCTGACGGCCCGCACCTGTGGGCGACCGGTACTGTGGTGCGGTCGAGTATTCGCAGGTTAAACGAAGGACAACAGGACGTGCAGACACACGAGATCAGGAAGCGGTTCCTTGATCATTTCGTGAAGGCGGGCCATACCGAGGTGCCCAGCGCTTCGGTGATCCTCGACGATCCGAACCTGTTGTTCGTCAACGCCGGCATGGTGCAGTTCGTGCCGTACTTCCTCGGTCAGCGCACTCCGCCGTGGGACCGCGCCACCAGCATCCAGAAGTGCATCAGAACGCCGGACATCGACGAGGTGGGTGTCACCACTCGGCACAACACCTTCTTCCAGATGGCCGGGAATTTCAGCTTCGGCGACTACTTCAAGAAGGGCGCCATCGAGTTCGCCTGGACTCTGCTGACCAACCCGGTCGAGCAGGGTGGGTACGGCTTCGACCCCGAACGGCTCTGGGCCACCGTGTATCTGGATGACGACGAGGCGGTCGGGTATTGGCAGGAGGTGGCCGGCCTGCCTGCCGAACGCATCCAGCGCCGCGGCATGGCCGACAACTACTGGTCGATGGGCATACCCGGACCGTGCGGACCGTCATCGGAGATCTACTACGACCGTGGCCCCGAGTACGGCATCGAAGGCGGACCCGAGGCCAACGAGGACCGCTACATCGAGATCTGGAATCTCGTGTTCATGCAGAACGAGCGCGGTGAGGGCACCTCGAAGGAGGACTTCGAGATCCTCGGGCCGCTGCCGCGGCAGAACATCGACACCGGCATGGGCATCGAGCGGGTGGCGTGCCTGCTCCAAGGCGTGGACAACGTCTACGAGACCGACCTGCTGCGCCCGGTCATCGACCTGGTCGCCGGTCTGGCGCCGCGCGGATACGGCCAGGGCGTCCATGACGACGACGTCCGCTACCGGATCATCGCCGACCACAGCCGCACCGCCGCGATCATCATCGGCGACGGCGTCAGCCCGGGCAACGAGGGTCGCGGCTACGTGCTGCGCCGGTTGTTGCGCCGCATCATCCGTGCCGCCAAGCTGCTCGGCGTCGAGCAGCCGGTCATGGCCGAGCTGATGGCCACCGTCCGCGACGCGATGAGCCCCTCGTACCCGGAACTGGCCACGGACTTCGAGCGCATCCAGCGCATCGCGGTCGCCGAAGAGACGGCCTTCAACCGCACGCTGGCGTCCGGGTCGAGGCTGTTCGACGAGGCGGCCCGCGCCACGAAGGCATCGGGGGCCCGGAAGCTGTCCGGGCGCGACGCGTTCACCCTGCACGACACCTACGGCTTCCCGATCGAACTCACCTTGGAGATGGCCGCCGAGGCCGACCTGAGTGTCGACGAAGAGGGTTTCCGCGGCCTGATGGCCGAGCAACGGGCCCGGGCCAAAGCCGATGCGGCGGCGCGCAAGCAGGCGCACACCGACCTGTCGGCCTACCGCGAACTCGTCGACGCCGGCCCCACCGAGTTCACCGGCTTCGACGAATTGACTAGCGAGGCAAGGGTTCTCGGGATCTTCGTGGACGGCAAACGGGTGCCCGTGGTGACGCACACCGGCCGCGAGGGCGCGCAGGAGCGAGTCGAGCTGATCCTCGACCGCACCCCGTTCTACGCCGAATCCGGCGGACAGATCGCCGACGAGGGCGCCATCGCCGGCACCGGCGCCTCGCAGACGGCGAAGGCCGCCGTCACCGATGTCCAGAAGATCGCCAAAACGCTGTGGGCGCACCGCGTGAACGTGGAGTCCGGCGAGTTCGTCGAGGGCGACACGATCGTCGCGGCGGTCGACCCGCGCTGGCGGCATGGCGCCACACAGGGCCATTCGGGTACCCATATGGTGCACGCCGCACTGCGACAGGTGTTGGGGCCCAACGCCGTTCAGGCCGGTTCGCTGAACCGGCCGGGATACCTGCGGTTCGACTTCAACTGGCAGGGCGCATTGACGGACGCGCAAAGCGCACAAATCGAAGAAGTCACCAACGAGGCGGTCGAGGCCGACTTCGAGGTGCACAGCTTCACCACCGAACTGGAGAAGGCCAAGTCGATGGGTGCCATGGCGCTCTTCGGCGAGAACTATCCCGACGAGGTGCGTGTGGTCGAGATCGGCGGGCCGTTCTCGCTGGAACTCTGCGGCGGCACCCACGTGCGCAGCTCGGCGCAGATCGGCCCGGTGACGATCCTCGGTGAGTCCTCGGTCGGTTCCGGGGTGCGCCGGGTGGAGGCCTATGTGGGGCTGGACTCGTTCCGTCACCTCGCCAAGGAGCGCGCGTTGATGGCCGGCCTGGCGTCGTCACTGAAGGTGCCCTCCGAGGAGGTGCCCGACCGCGTCGCCACGCTGGTGGAGCGGCTGCGCGCCGCCGAGAAGGAGCTCGACCGGCTGCGGTTGGCCAACGCGCGCTCGGCCGCGGTCAACGCCGCTGCCGGGGCCGAGCAGATCGGCGGCGTGAAACTGGTGGCGCAGCGGATGGCCGGCGGGATCTCCGGCGGCGACCTCCGCTCCCTGGTCGGCGACATCCGCGGCAAGCTGGGCGGCGACGCCGCGGTGATCACGCTGATCGCCGAGGGGGAGAACGAAACGGTGCCGTTCGTGGTGGCGGTCAACCCCGCGGCCCAGGACAAGGGGCTGCGCGCCGACGAGCTGGTCAAGGTCATCGCGGGCGTGGTCGACGGCCGCGGCGGCGGCAAGGCCGAACTGGCCCAGGGCTCCGGTAAGGGGGCGGCGGGCATCGACGCGGCGCTGGCGGCGATTCGCGCGGAGATCGGCCGGAGCTGACCCCGTGCCCGACACCGACTCGACCAGCCGCACGCCCGACCGGCCGGGGGATCCGAGCACTGCTGCGGATCCGGGGCGGGGGCGTCGGCTCGGGATCGACGTCGGCACGGTCCGGATCGGGGTCGCGGTCAGCGACCCGGACGCGATCCTGGCCACACCCGTCGAGACCGTTCCCCGCGACAAGCGCGGCACCCGGCATCTGCGCCGGTTGGCGGCGCTGGTCGACGAGTATCAGATCGTCGAGGTCGTTGTCGGTCTGCCGCGCACGCTGGCCGACCGGGCCGGTTCCTCGGCGCAGGACGCCGTGGCGGTCGCCGACGCGCTGGCCGGGCGTGTCGTGCCGGTCCCGGTGCGGCTGAGCGACGAGCGTTTCACAACGGTGACGGCGCAGCGTGCCCTGCGGGAGGCAGGTGTTCGTGCCCGCGGCCAGCGATCGGTGATCGATCAGGCCGCGGCGGTGGGGATCCTTCAGAACTGGCTGGACCAGCGGCGGGCAGCGTTGCCTGCACACGGAGAGGTCTCGGATGACTGACGACTGGCGGAGTGATCGAGCCGAGCCGCTGGCGGTGGGACCGCCCCGGCAGCGGATGACGCGGCGAGAACGGGCCCGTCAGGAGCGCCTCAAGCGCAGGCGGCGGGTGGCCGTCGTCTCCGCGCTGACGATGCTCGTGCTCATCGTGGTCGCCGCAGTGTTCCTCGGCTCGCGGATGTGGCACTCGATGTTCGGCGGCGCCGGCGACGACTTCGCCGGGGGCGGCGTCAACGACGTCGTCATCGAGGTGCACGACGGAGACTCCACCACCGCGATCGGGCAGACGCTGCATGACAACAACGTCGTGGCCAACGTGAAGGTCTTCGTCGAGGCCGCCGACGGGAACGCGGCGATCTCGGCGATCCAGCCCGGGTTCTACAAGGTGCGCACCGAGATACCGGCCGCCGACGCCGTGGCGCGGCTGGCCGACCCGGGCAACCGCGTCGGCAAGCTGGTGATCCCGGAGGGCCGTCAGCTCGACGACGTGCGCGACGTGAAGACCAACGCGGTCACCGAAGGCATCCTCACGCTGATCGCCAAGGCGTCCTGCGTGAACCTCGACGGCGACCGCCGCTGCGTGTCCGCCGACGAACTGAAGAACGTCGCCGGCGGCGCCGGCCCCACCGAACTCGGGGTGCCGCAGTGGGCGACCCGTGTCGTCGACGCGCTCGGCTCGGATCACCGCAGGCTGGAAGGCCTGATCGCGCCCGGTTCCTGGAACATCGATCCGTCGGCGCAGCCGCAGGACATCCTGGCGACGCTGATCACGGCGAGCACCGCCCAGTACGAGGCGGGCGGTCTTCTCGACGCCGCCGCCGCGGCGAACCTGTCGCCCTATGAGGTGCTGACGGTCGGTTCGCTGGTGCAGCGGGAGGCCACCCCGGAGGACTTCTCCAAGGTGGCGCGGGTGATCTACAACCGGCTCGACGTGAACCGCACACTGGAGTTCGACTCCACGGTGAACTATCCGCTGGACCGCATCGAGGTCGCCACCACCGACGCCGACCGTGCCCAGGCCACCGACTGGAACACCTATGTGCGGCCCGGTCTGCCGGCCACCCCGATCTGCTCGCCCGGTCTACCTGCGCTGCAGGCCGCCGAGCGGCCCGAGCCGGGGGACTGGCTGTACTTCGTAACCGTCGACATGCGCGGCACCACGCTGTTCACCCGTGAGTACGAGCAGCACCTGGCCAACATCGAGATCGCGCAGCGCAACGGCGTCCTCGACTCGGCAAGGTGACGTTGTGAGCGGTGCCCGACGTGCGGCCGTGCTCGGGTCGCCCATCGCGCATTCGCGTTCCCCGCAGCTGCATCTGGCGGCCTACCGTGCGCTGGGCCTGACAGACTGGACCTACGACCGCATCGAGTGCACGGGCGAGCAACTGCCCGCTCTGGTGGCCGGGTTCGGCCCCGACTGGGTCGGGGTGTCGGTGACGATGCCCGGCAAGTTCGCGGCGCTGCGCTTCGCCGATCACGCTTCCGACCGGGCCAGGCTCGTCGGCTCGGCGAACACGCTGGTGCGCACCGCGGACGGCTGGCGTGCCGACAACACCGACGTGGACGGGGTGGTCGGCGCGCTGACCGGTGTCGACGTCCCGGATCGCGCGATGGTGATCGGCTCGGGCGGCACCGCCCCCGCGGCGGTCGTCGGGCTCGTGACGCTGGGCGCCCGGTCGGTGTCGGTGGTGGCGCGCAACGCCGAGAAGGCCGCCGCGCTGGTCGAACTCGCGCAGCGCTGCGGTGCGAGCGCCGAGTGGGTCGACCTGGACCGCCACCTGCTCAGCGGCGCGGTGCCCGGAGTCGAGGTGGTGGTGAACACGGTGCCGGCCGACGCGGTCGCGCCGTACGCCGAAGCGTTCGCGACCGCACCCGTGCTGCTGGACGCGATCTATGACCCGTGGCCCACCCCGCTGGCGGCGGCCGTGCAGGCCGCGGGCGGGCAGATCATCGGCGGACTGGAGATGCTGCTGAACCAGGCCTTCACCCAGGTGGAGCAGTTCACGGGTCTGCCGGCTCCTAAAGAGGCGATGAGAGCGGCGCTTTCCCGGCCCTAGCCTGAGGTGATGGGGGAGTTGTGGTCGACGGCCGCCGCGGTGGCGGTATCGGTCTGGCTGATTGCGCTGAGCGCGTTCGACTTTCGATATCACCGCTTGCCGAACCTGCTGACCGTTCCGGGGGCCGCGGTGATCCTGGTGGCGGCGGTGGTGACCGGACACGGTGCGGCCGCGACGCTCGGTGCGGCCGCGCTGTTCAGCGTCTACGCGGGCGTGCACCTGGTCGCGCCTGCGGCCATGGGCGCCGGGGACGTCAAGCTCGCGGCCGGCCTGGGCGCACTGACCGGCGCGTTCGGCGCCGACGTGTGGGTGCTGGCCGCCGTCGGCGCGTCACTGCTGACCGCGATGGCGGCGATGTGTCTGCGGCTGGCGGGTAGTGCGCCCACGGTGCCGCACGGGCCATCGATGTGCCTGGCCACCGGGGCAGTGCTGACCGTCGCTTTACATACCCCGGGTATATGACGCCGGCGCGGGCCGAGGATGAGATCGACCGCTTCCTCGCCGGTTTTCGGGACTGAGGGTCCGTCATGCGAAAATGGGCCGCGTGTTGCGATGGACGACTGCAGGTGAATCCCACGGCCGCGCGCTGGTGGCCATGGTCGAAGGTATGGTCGCCGGCGTCCAGGTGACTTCCGGGGACATCTCGGGCCAGCTCGCCCGCCGCCGCCTCGGCTACGGCCGCGGGGCCCGGATGAAGTTCGAACAGGATCAGGTCACCATGCTGGCCGGGCTGCGTCACGGTGTCACGCTGGGCGGTCCGATCGCCATCGAGATCGGCAACACGGAGTGGCCGAAGTGGGAGGCCGTCATGGCCGCCGACCCGGTCGACCCCGAGGTGCTGGCCGACAGCGCTGCGCGGAACGCTCCGCTGACCCGGCCGCGTCCGGGCCATGCCGACTACGCGGGCATGCTCAAATACGGCTTCGACGACGCCCGCCCGGTGCTCGAACGCGCCAGCGCACGTGAGACCGCGGCCCGGGTGGCCGCGGGTACCGTCGCCCGCGCGTTCCTGCAGCAGGCGCTCGGTGTCGAGATCGTTTCGCACGTCATCTCGATCGGGGCGTCGAAGCCCTACGACGGCCCGCCCCCGCAGGCCGCCGATCTGGCCGCGGTGGACGCCAGCCCGGTGCGTGCGTTCGATCCGGCCAGCGAGGCGCTGATGATCGAGGAGATCGAGGCCGCCAAACGCGACGGCGACACCCTGGGCGGGGTGGTCGAGGTGGTGGCGCACGGACTGCCGGTCGGCCTGGGCTCGTTCACCAGCGGCGAGAATCGTCTCGACAGCCAGCTCGCCGGTGCGGTGATGGGCATCCAGGCGATCAAGGGCGTCGAGATCGGTGACGGCTTCGAGACCGCCCGTCGCCGCGGCAGCGTCGCCCACGACGAGATCTATCCCGGTCCCGACGGCGTGATGCGGTCCACCAACCGGGCCGGCGGACTCGAGGGCGGGATGACGAACGGGCTGCCGGTGCGGGTCAGGGCGGCGATGAAGCCGATCTCCACCGTGCCGCGGGCGCTGGCCACCGTCGACATGACGACCGGAGACGAGGCCGTCGCGATCCACCAGCGCTCCGATGTGTGCGCGGTGCCGGCCGCAGGTGTCGTCGTCGAGACGATGGTCGCGCTGGTGCTCGCCCGCGCCGCGCTGGAGAAGTTCGGCGGTGACTCGCTGGCCGAGACCAGGGCCAACATCGACAGTTACCTTCGCACCGTCGCGGCCCGCGAACCGTCGACCGGCGGGGCAAGGGCCTCGGGCTGATGACCCCGAAGGCGGTGCTCGTCGGTTTGCCCGGTTCGGGCAAGTCCACGATCGGGCGGCGGCTGGCCAAGGCGTTGGACGTGCCGCTGCTCGACACCGACGCCGCGATCGAGAAGAGCACCGGCCGCACCATCGCCGACATCTTCGCCACCGACGGCGAGGCGGAGTTCCGCCGTATCGAGGAGAAGGTGATCCGCGACGCACTGGCCGATCACGACGGGGTGCTGTCGCTGGGCGGCGGGGCTGTGACCACCGCGGGCGTCCGTGAGGCGCTGCGCGGTCACACCGTGGTCTACCTGGAGATCAGCGCCGCCGAGGGCGTGCGCCGTACCGGGGGCTCGAACGTCCGTCCGCTGCTGGCCGGCCCCGATCGCGCCGAGAAGTTCAAAGCGCTCATGGCGCAACGGGTTCCGCTGTACCGACAGGTCGCGACCATGCGGGTCAACACCAACCACCGCAACCCGGGCGCCGTGGTGCGCCACATCGTCACCCGGCTGGAGAACCCGAACGCCAAACCGGAGCGGCGCCGCAGGCGGTCGGTGTGGCGCCGGGCCCCGCTGTCGTTGACGGCGTCCCCGTCGACGCAGGCGCCGCCCAGTCCCGCCGCGGTCGCGGCCAAGAAGAGCACGGGTTCGCCGTGCGCGCGAAAGGACGATCAGTGACAGAGCCGGTAACGGTCGAGGTACGGACCGACCCGCCCTACCCGGTGATCATCGGGACCGGGCTGCTCGGCGACCTGGAGCGGATCCTCGACGGCCGGCACAAGGTGGCGATCCTGAATCAGCCCACCCTCACCCAGACCGCCGAGGTGGTCCGGGCACACCTGGCCGACAAGGGGATCGACGCGCACCGCATCGAGCTCCCGGATGCCGAGGGCGGCAAGGAACTGCCCGTCGTCGGGTTCATCTGGGAGGTGCTCGGCAGGATCGGCGTCGGCCGCAAGGACGCGATCGTGAGCCTGGGCGGGGGAGCGGCCACCGACGTGGCCGGCTTCGCCGCGGCCACCTGGTTGCGCGGCATCGACATCGTGCACATCCCGACCACGTTGCTCGGCATGGTCGATGCCGCCGTGGGTGGCAAGGCCGGTATCAACACCGACGCGGGCAAGAACCTCGTCGGCGCGTTCCACCAGCCGGCGGCTGTGCTGATCGACCTGGCCACCCTGGAATCGTTGCCCCGCAACGAGATCGTGGCCGGCATGGCCGAGATCGTGAAGGCGGGATTCATCGCCGATCCGGTGATCCTCGACCTGATCGAGGCGGATCCGCAGGCGGCGCTCGACCCGACCGGACCGGTGCTGCCGGAGCTGATCCGTCGGGCAGTCGTGGTCAAGGCCGAGGTGGTGGCCGCCGACGAGAAGGAATCGCAATTGCGCGAGATCCTGAACTACGGCCACACGCTCGCGCACGCGATCGAGCGTCGCGAGCGCTTCCAGTGGCGCCACGGCGCCGCCGTGTCGGTTGGGCTGGTGTTCGCCGCCGAATTGGGTCGGCTGGCCGGGCGGCTCGACGACGCCACGGCCGAACGGCACCGCGCGATACTGACCTCGCTGGGTCTGCCGGTCACCTACGACGCCGACGCGTTGCCGCAGTTGATGGAGTCGATGCTGGGCGACAAGAAGACCCGCGCCGGTGTGCTGCGGTTCGTGGTGCTCGACGGACTGGGCAAGCCGGGACGGCTGGAAGGTCCCGACCCGGCCCTGCTGGCCGCGGCGTACGCCGAGGTGGCGCGCAGCTAGTTCTGCTCGCGGCGGGTGGAGTCGTCCTCGGCGAGCGCCACCGGCGAGGTCTGCTGCTCGGTTTCGGTGCCCGCCGTCTGGGTCTCGTAGTCGCGGTCGTCGCGTACCGCCGCGAAGACGTCGGTGTCGGCGCGGTCGTCATCGGCACCTTCGCGGCGCCGGGGCTGGTCGGGTGTCTTGCGGTCGACGAGCCAGCGACCGAGCGACACCCCGATGATCGCCGACAGGAACACCAGCAGCGCTGTGAACGCGGCGAATGTGGTCAGCTCGTTGATCAGGCCCTCGACGTACAGGGTCTTGTAGAACAGCCCGATGAACCAGGCCACCGCGCCGCTGACCACACCGGCGAACAGACCGGCCAGCAGCCACGTCATCGCCAGATCAGCACGCCGGTCCGGGTCCGGATTCCTGCGGGCGTCGTTACGGCCATCGGCGTATCCCCACACCAGCACCACGATCGCGTACGCCGCGACCAGGACGGCGCTGATGAGACCGGCCTTGGTCTCCCACGCGTTGATCAACGCACCCTGCAGCAGTCGGACGATGACCATCAGGGCCGCGAACACCAGTCCGCGCAGCAACCACTTACTCATGGGGCCTCACCTTAGCGAGTAGCGTCACCGGCTGTGACGATTTCTCAGCGCCGCGACCGCCTGCGTCGACGCCTGGCCGAGGACGGACTGGACGCCATGCTGGTATCCGACCTGGTCAACGTGCGCTACCTGTCGGGTTTCACCGGTTCCAATGCAGCCCTGCTGGTGCTCGCCGAGGACGAAACGCCGGTGTTGGCCACCGACGGGCGGTATCGAACCCAGGCGGCGCACCAGGCGCCCGACGCCGAGGTCGCCATCGAGCGGGCCTGCGGACCTCATCTGGCGGCGCGGGCAGCCGCGGCGGGAGTGCGCAGGCTCGGGTTCGAGAGTCACGTCGTGACCGTCGACGCGTTCTCGGCACTGACCAAGGCGGCCGCGGAGGGCTGCGAGTTCGTCCGCGCGGCGGGCACCGTCGAGAGTCTGCGGGAGGTCAAGGACGCCGGCGAGATCGCGCTGCTGCGGCTGGCATGCGAGGCGGCCGACGCCGCGCTGCACGACCTGCTGGCCCGCGGCGGGTTGCGCGCCGGCCGCACCGAGAAGGAGGTCCGTAACGAGTTGGAGGCGCTGATGCTCTCGCACGGCGCCGACGGCGCGTCGTTCGAGACCATCGTCGCGACCGGGGCGAACTCAGCTGTCCCGCATCACCGGCCCACCGACGCGGTGCTGGCCGCGGGGGATTTCGTCAAGATCGACTTCGGTGCGCTGGTGGCCGGTTATCACTCCGACATGACCCGCACCTTCGTGCTGGCACCGGTCGCGGACTGGCAACGCGACGTCTACGACCTCGTCGCGGCCGCGCAGCGGGCCGGCACGGACGCGTTGGAACCTGGGGTGGCCCTCAAGGACGTCGACGCGGCATCGCGGCAGGTCATCGTCGACGCCGGGTATGGCGAGAACTTCGGTCACGGCCTCGGCCACGGGGTGGGCCTGCAGATCCATGAAGCGCCGGGAATCAATGCCGCCGCCGCCGGTACACTGCTTGCTGGCTCTGCGGTGACCGTGGAGCCCGGCGTCTACCTGCCCGACCGCGGCGGTGTCCGCATCGAGGACACGCTCGTGGTCAACAAGCGCCCCGAACTACTCACCACGTTCCCCAAGGAACTGGTGATCATCTAGAAAGCTAGGAGTACAACCGCGTGGCATCGACCGCCGACTTCAAGAACGGGCTCGTCCTTCAGATCGACGGCCAGCTGTGGCAGATCGTCGAATTTCAGCATGTCAAGCCGGGTAAGGGCCCGGCCTTCGTGCGCACCAAGCTGAAGAACGTGGTGTCCGGCAAGGTCGTCGACAAGACCTACAACGCCGGGGTCAAGGTGGAGACCGCGACAGTGGACCGCCGCGACGCCACCTACCTGTACCGCGACGGTTCGGACTTCGTGTTCATGGACTCCGAGGACTACGAGCAGCACCCGCTGCCCGAGGCTCTGGTCGGACGTGCTGCCGGATTCCTGCTGGAGAGCATGCCGGTGCAGATCGCGTTTCATGACGGGACGCCGCTGTATTTGGAGCTGCCGGTGACGGTCGAGCTCGTGGTCGCCCACACCGAGCCCGGTCTGCAGGGCGACCGGTCCAGCGCCGGCACCAAGCCGGCGACGCTGGAGACCGGCGCCGAGATCCAGGTGCCGTTGTTCATCAACACCGGCGACAAGCTCAAGGTGGATTCGCGCGACGGTAGCTATCTGGGAAGGGTCAATGCCTGACACCTGGGCGAGCGAAGCGGAGCGACGGGATGCCTGACCGAAGGGGCGACCGGGGGCGGCACCAGGCCCGTAAACGCGCCGTCGATCTCCTCTTCGAGGCCGAGGCCCGTGGCATCTCCGCAGCGGAGGTTGCTGAGGCCCGAAATGCGTTGGCCGAGAAGCAGACCGACGACGTCGCACCGCTCAACCCGTACACCGTCACGGTGGCCCGGGGGGTCACCGAGCACGCCGCACACATCGACGACCTGATCTCGTCGCACCTGCAGGGCTGGACGCTGGACCGGTTGCCGGCCGTTGACCGGGCCATCCTGCGGGTGGCGGTGTGGGAACTGCTGCATGCCGAGGACGTACCGGAGCCGGTGGCCGTCGACGAGGCGGTGGAACTGGCCAAGCAGCTCTCCACCGACGACTCGCCCGGCTTTGTCAACGGTGTGCTCGGGCAGGTGATGCTGGTGACACCGCAGATCCGCGCCGCGGCGGCCGCGGTGCAGGGCGGGCACGACGGCGGTAGCGGTACGTAGATGGGCGCGCCCCAGGACTGGGCCCCGTACACCAGCGTGCAGGATGCGGCCCGGGTGTATCTGCGCGACCCCGATTTGGCGCTGGATCAAATCCGGTCCGTCGTCGAGCCGACGTCGATCAGGTCTTTCGTGATGTCGCGAGGCTTCACCGAGGAGAGGTGGGGTGAGGCGCTCTGGCAGGAGGTGCTGGCCACCGACGGCCGCCGCCTCATCATGTGGCGCGCCGACGACGATGCCGCCGCGCACGACAGCGGCGACGAACCGCGCCGCATCCTGCTGTCCTCGGTCCGCACGATCCTGCTGTCCACGCTGACCGACCAGGTGCTGTCCACCGAGTACGAGGTGCTCGGCGACGGCACGCGACGGTTGGCAGAGGTGAAGCTGCGGCTGTACACGCAGCTGATTACCAGGTCGCGGCAGAAGTCGGCCACCGAGACCGACATCTACTGCGAATCGTTCCGTTTCGTGAAGTCCGTCGACAATGGCGGGCTCGCGCAGATGCAGCGGCTGCTGCAGTTCGGCCGGGTGCTGTCCCAGTCGCTGTGATCGGCCCGCGCCTGAACAAAATGTGCGCAACCTTTCCCGGCGGCGGCCGCGGGCAGACAGTGATCGGATGACGGTTTCCTCCGCTTTGGGCGTCCGCCGACCGCACTGGTCTCTGGCCAGGACGTGGCTGCTGCAACCGGGCGGGCCGGATGTCGCACATCAGACGACCGGCGCGGCAGACGTCGTGGTGCTCGACCTTGAGGACGGATTGCCGGCGGCCGAGAAGCGCTCCGGGCGGCAGGCCGTTGCGGTCGGATCGGCGCCCGGATTGGACGGCGTGATGCTCGCCAAGACTGAATCGGCCGACGAACTCTCGGCCACCGCTGCCCGGTTGACCGCCGGGGTGCCGCTGGTCGCTCTGATCGAATCCGCGCTCGGCATCGAGTCGGCGCTCGGGATCGCACGCCGCAGTTCACGAATCGCGTTCGGAATCGGCGACTTTCGGCGCGACACCGGGATGTCCGGCGACCCGCTGGTGCTCGCTTATCCGCGTGTCCGGTTGGTTGTCGCCAGTCGGGCGGCAGGGCTGCCCGCCCCGATCGACGGACCCACCCTGCGTGACCAGGCACGGCACCTCGCCCGCGACACCGACGTTGCGAAGGCTGCCGGGATGACCGGTCGGCTCTGTCTGGACGCCGGTCATGCCAAGACCATCAATGCACTGCTCAGTCCGTCCGCATTGGAGATCGACGAAGCCCGTTCGACCATGAAACGCCTCGATGCGCCGACCGCTCCGTATGACGGCAGCGTGGGACCCACCCGCGCCCGAGCGGAGGCCGTGCTGGACCTCGCGGCGAAACTCGGTGTCGCCTAGGGATTTACACGATCAGGCGGCGTCGAAGGTGATGAGGTCGATGGTGAGTTTGCCTTCGAGGAGGCTGAGGCGGCGGCGGACCGGTGGGCCGGGTAGTTGGGGTGCGCTGGTGCGATAGATCGCCCCGGTGGGGGTGGTGAATTCGGCGGTGTGCTCCCCGTCGGTGTCGGTGGTGTTGACCTGCCAGCCGGGGGCTTCTTTGGCGTAATTGCAGGCCTCGCACATGCCGAGGCCGTTGCGTGCGCTGGTCGGCCCGCCGGCTCGATCGGGTGTGGCGTGGTCGTGGTGGCGGATCACGGCGTTGCAGTACGGGGTCCGGCAGGTGCGGTCGCGGCGCTCGAGCAGCTGCGCCAGTCCTTTCGGGAAGATCCGGGCGGCCGATTCCATCGCCACCAACTG
>NZ_JBTBFV010000028.1:0-68699 GCF_054786995.1 Mycobacterium sp. ZZG | reverse complement strand
CAGCAAATCACGCACCGTCAACGACACCCCGACCGAACAGGAGGCCACCCCCGCGGCACTGACCACCTGAACCATCACCTCGAAGAATCACACGACGACGTCGTACACCACGCCCCTGGACTTGACCTCCCGACGCGCCGGATGTCGCGTAGACCGGCCGCGCCGTACAACAGCACGCCGTAACCGACGAGGGCCGCGCCGGCCACCCACTCGGCTGTCGGGGACAGCCCGGACAACCGGGACAGCGCGTCGGCGGCCACCGCGACGAACAGGCCGACGCCGCCGCACAGGGTGGCGTCGGCGCGTAACGCGAAGCGCAGCAGCTGCGCATCGGAACGGTGTGCCGGGCGGTGCCGGGTGGTGATGGCGGTCATGGCTCACAGCGTCCGTGGCGGCCGCTGCCAGGTCGACACCACACGCTGCCAGTTACTGCCAACCGCAGGTCGCAGCCCTGCGCCGACGCTAGTGGGCGGCGACGAGGTTGCTGCGCAGGTCGGTGGCGATGACGCGCGCGGCAGCGTTCTGCCAGTTGTGCAGCGAGCGCTGGGGCACCTCGGTGACGAACCACTGCCAGGCCTGCCGGGCGAGCGGATCGAGCCCGGCGGCCGTCGCGTTCTGCGCGTAGGCACGGACGCCGACCACGTACGGGAAATACAGCGAGTTGTAGTGCCGCCACTGCTCGCTGGTGCCGAAATCCCCGCCGTTGCGCGGCTTGAGCGCGGCGATCCGCTCGGCCAGCAGCGCCCGCAGCTCGTTGGCCCGTTCCAGCGGCTGATCGGGTGCGCCGCGCCGGGCCAACCGCTCGTCGATGACCGGCAGCGCGGTCAGCGGACTGGCGACGAGCTTGGACAGGTCGCCGTAGTGGCCGAGCGCGCGGCGGGTGACCCGCACGAAGGTGTCCTCATCCATGCCGTCGAGCGGGCTGGCCGAGCGCAATGGCAGCGCCGATTCGGTGTTGCGCAACGCCGCGCGGTCGGCGCGCAGATCCGGCGAACGCGAGAACGCGAGCCGGTCCAGTAGTCCGGCCAGCGGATCGGCCAGCACGTTGATCGCGATCGCCACCCCCAGGCTGGTGAACAACAGCACCGTCAGCGTCGTCGACCGGCCGGCCACCGCCAGCGCGATCAGCACCTGACCACCGAAGAGCACCGCGACGGCCGTGGTGCCCACGAAGGAGCGCAGCATGTCCCGGCGCAGCGCGTGGCCCTCGTCGAACGCGTCACCGATCGCGACGGCGATGCCGAGCAGCGCGACGTCGAACCCGGTGGACGCCAATGCCAGCCAGCTCGGCACCAGCCCGAGCGGGATCACCAGGATCGCGTTGCCCAACGCGAAGAACAGCGTCGCGACGACGACGAAACCCACGACGGGGCCGGGCTGGGCGCGACGCAGCACGGCGCGCACCATCGCGGCGACCGACGGCACCGACACCGCGGCGAACAACACCCAGTGTCCGAGGCGCAGCGGGCCTTGCACGTCGCCGGCCATCGCCGCCCCCAGGAACGCCACGGTGGCCACACCCGTGACGAGGGCGACCTCGCCGGCCCGGCTGCGCCAGGTGTCGCGGGGCCGGGACAGTTCCAGCAGCACCGCGAACCACGCGATGCCGGGCACCGCGACCAGATAGATCTCGACCCGGCTCAGCGCCGCGGAGTCGCTCACCACCCGGACGGCGTCCAGCGCCACCACCGACGCGAAGCTGGCCAGGCCGACGGCCGCCAGCACGAGCACGATCTTGCGCGGGTCCCGCGCGAGCAGATACAGCCCCAGCCACCGACTCAGTGCGAACACGAGCGCGGACAGGGCGAGCATGTCAGCGTCCGTATCTGCGGTGGCGTGCCGTGTAGTCGCGCAGCGCGCGCAGGAAATCCACCCGCCGGAACTCCGGCCAGTACGCCTCGGTGAACCACATCTCCGAATAGGCGCTCTGCCACAACAGGAATCCGGACAGCCGCTGCTCCCCCGAGGTGCGGATCACCAGATCGGGGTCGGGCTGTCCCGAGGTGTACAGGTTCTCCGAGATGCCCTCGGCCGTCACCGCCTCGATCAGCTGTTCGCCGGTGGCGCCGTTGGCCAGTTCCTTGCTCAGCAGTGCGCGGACCGCGTCGACGATCTCCTGCCGGCCGCCGTAACCGACGGCGACGTTGACGTGGAAGTCACCGCCGTTCCCGTCGGTCGAGGCCACCGCCTCGCGCAGCCGGCGCGCCGGCTCCTCCCCGATCAACTCCAGATCCCCGACGGTGCGCACGGTCCAGCGGTTGGCCGGGGCGCAGATCTCCTCGACCACCTCGGTGATGATCTCGATCAGCGCCGCCAGTTCGTCGTCGTCGCGCTGCAGGTTCTCGGTCGAGAGCAGGTACACCGTCGCCAGTTCGATGCCGGCCTCCTGGCACCAGCGCAGCATCTCGGCGATCTTGCCCGCCCCCGCGCGATAGCCGAAACTGACGTCGTCGTGGCCCAACTCACGTGCCCAGCGGCGATTTCCGTCACACAGCACGGCGATATGGCGGGGCAGTTCCGAGCGTGATGCCGTGAGCCCCTGGCGCAGGCGCATCTCGTAGAGCCGGTACATCGGTTCTTTGAGGCGCCGCGGAATGAGGTCCACGATCAACCAGACTACTGTGACGCGAGGAAGCTCCTGAGCCACTCAGCGGAGGTGAGATGCCGACATCGCTCGAACCGTGGTACTTCGCCGAATCGCCGCGGGAACCTCGGGAAGCCGAGGACTTTCCCGAAGCCGTCGCCGGCGGCGTCGCGCAGTTCCTGGGCAAGCCCAGGCTGCGGGGCTGGATTCACGTGTACTCGGCGGTGATCGCGGTGATCTGCGGCGCGACACTGGTCGCCGTGTCGTGGTCGCTGCAGTCCACCCGCGCCGGCATCGCGACGCTGATCTACACGCTGACCATCGTCGCGATGTTCACCGTCAGTGGGGTCTATCACCGGGTGAACTGGACGTCGGTGACGGCGCGCAAGTGGATGAAGCGCGCCGACCATTCGATGATTTTCCTGTTCATCGCCGGCAGCTACACGCCGTTCGCGCTACTGGCGCTGCCCGAGAACGACGGTCTGGTGCTGTTGTGGATCGTGTGGAGCGGCGCGCTGGCCGGCGTCGCGCTGAAGATGCTGTGGCCGTCCTCGCCGCGCTGGCTCGGGGTACCGCTGTACATCCTGCTGGGGTGGGTCGCGGTCTGGTTCATCGGTCCGATCATGCACGGCGCCGGGGTGGCGGCGGTGGTGCTGCTGATCGTCGGCGGCGCGCTCTACAGCGTTGGTGGTGTGCTGTACGCGCTCAAGTGGCCCAACCCGTGGCCCAGGACGTTCGGGCACCACGAGTTCTTCCACGCGTGCACCGCTGTCGCGGCGATCTGCCACTACATCGCGATGTGGTTCGCCGTCTTCTGATCTCCCTATGGGCGCGTGCGTCTATGGGCGCGACCATGTCACCTGGCGAGCGTGCGTCACCTGGCGCGAGCGTGCGTGTCAGCGGGCGACACGCCGCGGCAACCCTATACTTTGCGCACGCTCACCACTACGTAGCCGGGGGGTCCCGACGAGCGCGGCCGCAGTCGAAGGCAAAGCTCCGCCGTCTGCTGCGCGCAGAGAGGCGACGCCGTGGCGGCACTCCGGGACAGCGGCGACCGGCGAAGGACGGCCGGACCATGGCATTCCCCGACGATCGCACTCCCGGATGTGGCACTCCCGGACGATCGCACTCCCGGACGACGGACGAGCGTGCGCAAAATCCGGTTCTGGCCCGGCGTGTCCACCTCAGACACGCACGCTCGCGCTGAAAAGGCTGGCGCGCTAGAGCTGCGTGACGTCCTGCGGGCCCCAGTAGGCCTTCATCGACGTGATCTGGCCGTCGCCGTTGAACGTCATCACCTCGATGGGCTCGATCCGCATCGCGCCGCCCACGGTGATCGCGAACACGAACGCCGCCTCGTGCCCGCCGGCGCGGAAGTTCAGCAGTTCGGTGGTGATCTGGCCGCCGGCCTCGATGGACTTGTAGAAGCCGGCGATGGCCTGCCGGCCGATGTGCACCTCACCACCGCCCACGGGGTCTTCGAGGGTGGCGTCCTCGGCGTAGAGCGCAGCGACGTCGGTGGCGGTGCCGCCGGCGACGGTGTCGAGATAGCGCTGGACGAAACCCTGTAAGACATCCGGCTCGAAACTCATGAGCGGCAGGCTACACGGACGGCCCGAGCGCGGCGGCGAGATCCTCGACCGTGGTGACGGGCATATCGCAGACCCGGCCGCGGCACACGTACGCGGCGTCCGCGTCGCCGACCCGGGGCCGGGCGCGCAGCAGCTCGGATGAATCCACCTCGCCGCCGATCACGACCGCTCCGCCCGGCGCCAGCCTGCGCGCCGCCGCCAGCAGCGCCGAATCCGCGCCGCCGGCCACCGCGACCTGGATCGGACCGCGCACGGCGGCCTCGGACACCGCCAGCCAGTGCCCCGCCGAACGCGGAGCGCGCTCCAGCAGCACGGTCGCGGCGGCCAGGGTGGCCTCGGCCGCCGCCGAGTACCGCTGCGCGGCGGGTTCGGCCGCCAGATGCGCGGCCAGCTGCAGAGCCTCGGCCATCAGCGATGCGCCTGAGGGCGTGGCACCGTCGAGCGGGTCCGACGGTCGCAGCACCAATTGCTCGGCGTCGTCGGCGACGTCGAACCAGCGGCCGGGGACCTCCGGGTCTGCGAAGTGCTCCAGCGCGAGATCGAGCAGTCGGCACCCGTGATGCAGCCACTCCGGCTCCGCGGTGGCCTGGTGCAGTGTCAGCAGACCGGTGGCCAGCGCGGCGTGATCCTCGAGCACCGCCACACTGTCGCCGACGACGCCGCCGAGGCTGGAGCGCCGCAACCGGCCCTCGACCACATGCAGGGCGAGTAGCCGCCGGGCGCTTTCGGCTGCGGCGTCGAGGTATTCGGGCCGGGCGCCGGCGAACGACGCCTCGGCCAGCGCGGTGATCGCCAACCCGTTCCAGGCCGTCACCACCTTGTCGTCGCGCGCCGGTTGCGGCCTGAGGCGCCGCGCGGCGCGCAGTGCCGTGCGCACCCGCTCGAAGCGATCCGGGTCGTCCGGGTCGGTGTGCAGCTGCAGCACCGAGGTGCCCGCGTCGAAGGTCCCTTCCTCGGTCACCCCGAAAAGCGCTGCCGCCCAACGCCCGTCACCCTCGCCGAGCACTTCCGTGAGTTCGTCCGAGGTCCACACGTAGGTCAGCCCCTCGACCCCGGCGGCGTCGGCGTCCAGTGAGGAGACGAACATCTCACCGTCGCGCAGGTCGTCGAGCAGGAACCGCGCTGTCTCGTGAAGAACCTTGTGCGCCAAAGGATTCGCGGTCCGGCGTGCCCAGTGCGCGTACACCCGCAGCAGCTGGGCGTTGTCGTAGAGCATCTTCTCGAAGTGCGGCACCACCCACGCCGCGTCGACGCTGTACCGGGCGAAGCCCCCGCCCAGCTGGTCATAGATGCCGCCGCGCGCCATCGCCTCACAGGTCCGCACCACCGGGGCCAGGGACGATCCGGTGCGTTCGTGGTGACGCAGCAGCGCTTCCAGCAACGCCGACGGAGGAAACTTCGGGGCGCGCCCGGGACCGTTGGCGAACCCACCGTCGACGGTGTCCTCGTCGCGCAGCACCGCCTCCACCGCGCCGTCGCACACCTGGGCCGCGACAGCCGGGCCGCCGCCCGGCAGGCCGGAGGCCATCGACCGCAGCTCGGCGGCGATCCTGTCCGACGTCTCCTCCACCTCGGCGCGGCGGGTGCGCCAGGTCTCGGTGACCGCGGCCAGCAGTTGCAGGAAGGTGCCCTTCGGGTAGTAGGTGCCGCAGAAGAACGGTCTGCCGTCAGGGGTCAGAAAGCACGTCATCGGCCAGCCGCCCTGACCGGTCAGGGCCACGGTGGCGTTCATGTACACCGCGTCCAGGTCGGGACGCTCCTCGCGGTCGACCTTGATGCAGACGAAGTTCTCGTTGGCGGCCGCTGCGACTTCGGCGTCGGCGAAGGACTCGTGAGCCATCACATGGCACCAGTGGCAGGCCGCGTATCCGATCGACAGCAGGACGGGCACGTCGCGTTCGGCAGCCCATGCCAGCGCGTCCGGCGTCCACTGCTGCCAGTGCACCGGGTTGTCGGCGTGCTGCCTCAGATACGGGCTCGTGGCCCGCGATAGGGAATTTCTCGAGCCGTCAGCTCGAGCCACGTTCCGTCCCGTCGGCCGGATTCTCGGTGGCCAGGTCGGGGTCGGCGCCGATCTCGCCGACCGGGGCGGCACCGCCTTCGACACCGTCGGACTCGGCGGTGTCGAAGGATTTCGGCAGTTTGCGCAGATGCCGGTTCATCGACCACACCAGCCCGAATACCGCGATCAGCAACAGGATCACGATGATCAGCCCGAACGGGCTAGCCTTGCCGAAATCAGGCCCGGTCTGGCGGGGACCGTCTTCCTGGGCCACCGTCAACAGCTCCAGGCCCAGAGTCAGGACGTCGTTCATCAGCGTTCCTCGATCCCGGAGAACAGGTCGGTCTCGGGCAGCACCACCGGCACCCTCGACCTGGCCAGTTCGAATTCCTCCGTCGGCCACAGCCGCTGCTGCCATTCCATCGGCGTGGTGAAGAAGAAGCTGTTGGGGTCGATCTGCGTCGCGTGCGCCAGCAACGCGTCGTCACGCTGAGCGAAGTACTTCGAGCACTCGATCCGCGTGGTCACCCGCTTGGCGAGCAGGTCCTCCTCCGGGTCCCAGCTCTCCAGCCACTTGCTGAACGGACCTTCCTTGCCGTGCTTGGCGAACTCGTCCTGCAGGATCTGCATGCGCTGCCGCAGGAAGCCGTGGTTGTAGTACAGCTTGGACACGCTCCACGGTTCGCCGGCATCCGGGTACAGCAGGTGGTCGGCGGCGGCCTCGTAGGCCGCGACGGAGACCTGGTGGCATTTGATGTGATCGGGGTGCGGGTAGCCGCCGTTCTCGTCGTACGTCGTCATCACGTGCGGCTTGAACTCCCGGATCACCTTCACCAACTCCCGGGTCGGTATCTCCAGCGGCTCCAGCGCGAAACAACCCTCGGGCAACGGCGGCAGCGGGTCGCCCTCCGGCAGCCCCGAGTCGACGAACCCGAGCCAGTGATGCTCGACCCCGAGGATCTGCGCGGCCCTGGCCATCTCGTCGCGGCGGATCTCCGGCATCCGGCCGTGGACCTCGGGTAGGTCCATCGCCGGATTCAGGATGTCGCCGCGCTCCCCGCCGGTCAGCGTCACGACCATCACGCGAACGCCCTCATCGACGTAACGCGCCATCGTCGCGGCACCCTTGCTGGACTCGTCGTCCGGGTGCGCGTGCACGGCCATCAACCGCAGTTCGCTCAACCTCGTCCTTATCAGCTGTTTTTCTGCTTGCCCACTCACGCTTCAGTTCAACCACGGGAGTGGCCCTATAGTTCCAGGTCTAGTAGACCCATCCGACCGACGGGCATGCAAAACGAGATGATCGACCGCCCTACCGAGCGCTACGGACAACAGCGGCTCAGCCGGCGCGCGCGCCGCTGGATCGCCATCGGACTGACCGTCCTGGTGGTGTTGACCGGCATCGTCATCGCCATGGTGGCGTTCAGCCGCTTCGGTTCCAGCGAGGTCAAGGGCGAACTCGCCGGCTACCGGGTGGTAGACCCGCACACCGTCGACGTCACGGTCAGCGTCACCCGCGACGACCCGTCGCGCCCGGTGGTGTGCATCGTGCGCGCCCGATCCTACGACGGCGACGAGACGGGGCGGCGCGAGGTGCTCGTGCCGCCGTCCGCGGACGTGACGGTGCAGGTCACCACCACGGTGAAGGCGAGCAGGCCGGCCGTCATCGGCGACGTCTACGGGTGTGGAATCGACGTCCCCGGGTATCTGGTCGGTGGCTGAGAACCGTCTGCACGCCCAACGGTCGTCGACAAAATTCTGAAGTTCGCCCGATCCGACGGTGCTATGCTGGGCCGATACACGGTTCCTGCTGGGGCCGTGTATTGCTGCATTTGGGAGCTCAGATCCGACGCTGCCGATGCCGGCGATACACGCACGAGTCACCCGGCGCCGTGCCAGACATCGAACGCGACAAGCGCGGAAGCAACAACGACAGGAGCAGGACATGACCGACACTCAGGTCACCTGGCTGACCGAAGAGTCCTACGACCGCCTCAAGGCGGAGCTGGACCAGCTGATCGCCAACCGTCCCGTCATCGCCGCCGAGATCAACGACCGCCGCGAAGAAGGAGACCTCCGGGAGAACGGTGGCTACCACGCCGCCCGGGAGCAGCAGGGCCAGGAAGAGGCCCGCATCCGCCAGCTGCAGGAGCTGCTCAACAACGCCAAGGTCGGCGAGGCCCCGAAGCAGTCCGGCATCGCACTGCCCGGCTCGGTGGTCAAGGTGTACTACGACGACGACGAGAACGACACCGAGACGTTCCTGATCGGTACCCGGGAGCAGGGCGTCAGCGACGGCAAGCTCGAGGTGTACTCCCCCAACTCCCCGCTCGGCGGCGCGCTGATCGACGCCAAGGTCGGCGAGTCGCGCACCTACACCGTGCCCAGCGGCAACACCGTCAAGGTGACGCTGGTCAGTGCCGAGCCGTATCACGGCTGACCGGAGCGGGGCGGCCTGCGGCTGATCCGCGGCCTCGCCGCGCCGCGTTAGTCTCCGACGCATGGCGCAGATCGCAGAGGACCTGTTCCTGCTGCTTGTCGACAACGCGTCCGCGCAACCGGCTCTGGACAGCCCGCGCCGTGAGCGTGCGCTCGCGGCCGCGATGCTGCTCGACCTGGCACACGCATGCCGGGCGCGTCCGGCGGTGGCCGGCGAACCGGTTCCGGCGGGCCGACTGGTGGCGCTCGACGCCGCCGGTCCGCTGGACCCGCTGACGGCCGCGGCGTTCGAGCTGCTGCGCGCCAAACCCCTGACGCCGGGCCAGGCCGTCAAGAAGCTGAGCAGAGACAGCGAGAACCTCGTCGCCGGGCAGCTGGAACGCGGCGGGCAGATCCGTCGAATCCCTCACTCGGGCAAGCTGTTCGGTCGTACCTACGCGTACCCGCTGACCCATCGCGGCCGCGCGGACGCAGCCCGCGCGGCGCTGATGGCCGCGCTGTTCGAACGGCGGCCGCCGGCACCGGCGACGGCCGCGGTCATCACCGTGCTGCACACCGTCGACGGGCTCGGCGCGCTGCTGAGCCTCAACGACCGCGGTTGGCGCTGGGTGCATGCCCGCGCCGGGGAGATCGCGCTTGGCAGCTGGGTCGACGAGTCACCGACCGGGCTGCCCGAGGTGAACCTCGCCGTCACGGCGTCCGCGGTCCGCCAAGCGCTGACCCAACTCGTCTAGTCGTACGACGTCCAGCTGTAGCGGAAGCTAACCGAGGGAGCCGAGCGCCTGCTCGACGTCACCGAGCAGGTCGGCGGTGTCTTCAATTCCGACGGACAGGCGCACCAGGTCGTCGGGCACCTCCAGCTGAGAACCGGCGGTCGACGCGTGGGTCATCGCGCCCGGATACTCGATCAGCGACTCCACCCCGCCGAGCGACTCGGCGAGGATGAAGATCTCGGTGCGGGCGCAGAAGTCACGGGCGGCCTGGGGGCCGCCGCGCAGCCGCACCGACACCATCCCGCCGAATCCGCTCATCTGGCGGGCGGCGACATCGTGATTGTGGTGGCTGGGCAGGCCCGGGTAGAGCACCGTCGTGATGGCGGGGTGCCCGTCGAGGAATTCGGCGATCGCGGCGGCGTTCGCGCTGTGCTTCTGCATCCGCAGCGGGAGTGTCTTGAGCCCGCGGATGGTCAGGTAGGCATCGAACGGTCCGGGCACCGCACCCGCGCCGTTCTGCAGGAACGCGAACGCGTCGTCGAGTGCCTCGTCGTTGGTCAGCAGCGCTCCCCCGACGACGTCGGAGTGCCCGCCGATGTACTTGGTCGTCGAGTGCAGCACGATGTCGGCGCCGAGCGACAGCGGCTGCTGCAGCGCCGGCGACGCGAACGTGTTGTCGACCAGCACCTTCGCCCCCGTCGCCGCGCCCACCTCGGCGATGCCGGCGATGTCGGCGATCGACAGCAGCGGGTTGGTCGGCGTCTCGACCCAGATCAGCTTGGTGCGGTCGGTGACGGCCGCGCGCACCCGGTCGAGATCCGACAAAGCCACCGCGGTGTAGCTGATGCCCCACAGGCTGAACACCTTGTCGATCAGCCGGAAGGTGCCGCCGTAGGCGTCGTCGGGGATCACCAGGTGGTCGCCGGGACGCAGCACCGCGCGCAGTACGCAGTCGGTGGCGGCCATGCCAGAGCTGAACGCGCGTCCGTAGGACGCGCCCTCCATCGCCGCGAGCGCCCCTTCCAGCACCGAGCGGGTCGGGTTGCCGGTGCGGGCGTATTCGAAGCCGCCGCGCAGCCCGCCGACCCCATCCTGGGCGAAGGTCGAGCTGGCGTAGATCGGCGGGTTGACCACGCCGGTGGCCGGGTCGGGCCGGTAACCGGCGTGAATGGCCTTGGTGGCCGGCCCGTAAGCCCGGTAATGATCGGCCGCGCTGCGCTGCTCACTCATGACTGCCAAGGCTAGCTGTGTACAACGTGGGCATGTCTGCCCACCAGTCATCGCCGACGACCGCCACGCCGGATTTCGGCTCCAATCCCGGGGGTATGCTTCGCCCGGCGCAGTCGGCGCGGCACGGCACTGTCTGCAGACGACACTGGACTACGTCGGCACCCGCGCGGTATTCGACGGGCCGCACTCGAGTGATCAACCGAGCCAGGCAAAGATCGCCCGCGAATGCCGAACCCTTTTGGGGGCCAACGGGAGCCCCTCACCGGCGTCAGCGCCTTCCGGTGGCCACGCATACGGTCCCGACGAGTTTGTCGGCCAGGGTCTGCCTCCTGGCATCCCACAGCGGGAACAGAAAGCCGAGAAAGCAGGCGGCCGCGTCGACCACATGCACCAGCTGCCGTAACAGCGAGGCGCTGAATCCGATTGGCTGCCAAGTCTTCTCGTCGACCACGCGGAAGCGCAGCACCGACTTGCCCAGGCTGGTGCCGGTGGAGCCCTGGCGGACACCGTAGTTCCACAGCAGGTAGGCCGCCGACAGCACGAACATCAGCGCTGCCAGTACGCCGGTCGCCGTCGTGGTGACCGACGCGCACGCGACGCCACCGTTGTCGAAGGTGACACAGTCCATCGCGGTGCTGCTGATCGCGACGGCCTCCCAGATTCCCCACCCGAGGCAGAGCGGGATCACGTCGATGACCGTGGCCGCCACCCGCGCCGTCCACGTCGCGTAGGCCCGGCGCCCAAGGCCCGGCGCAGTTCGGTTCACGACCCCATCATCCCCGGGCCGCACTGCGGCACAACGAGATGTCGGCGTGTCCGCGTCAGGCGGACACGCCGACATCGGCCAGGTCAGGAGTTACGGGATGGCGGGCGCGACGTAGCCACCGTTGAGGGTGCGGTAGGTGTACACCAGCAGCAGGGCGGCCAGCGGTGCCGCCACGAGCAGGCCCACACCGCACAGCAGCGCGCCGACCAGGACCACCGCGATGCTGGTGAGCCAGATCAAGAACACCGGACCGACGTTGTTCTTGGCGGTCTCGAAGCTCGACTTGATCGCGTCCATCGGTGACAGGTTGCGGTCGAGCACCGCGATGGTGGTGAACATCAGCAGGAAGCTGGCGATCACGCCCGGCACGATGCACAGGAAGAACCCGATGGTGGTGATGACGCCGACGATCAGTCCGGCGATGATCACGTTGCCGATATTGCGCGGCCGGAAGAACGACCCCACCGTGACCTGCTGACCGTTGGCGATGTCGAAGATACCGCCCAGGAACGCCGATTGGATGGCGGCTCCGACGATCAACGACAGGAACCAACCGACGATCGACACCAGGATGCCGGCGACACCGGTGGTGGCATACGAGAACGACAGGCCGCTGTCGTCGGCGACATAGCTGGTGTCTCCGGGCGACACCAGCATCTGCACGATGCTGATGATGCTCTGCAGCGCGATGATCACGACGGCGAAGACCAGCGTCGCGACGATCAGCGGGATGGCGTTCTTGCTGAACTTGTTCCACGCCCAGTTGAACGCCTCACCGACGGTGAGTGACGGCCGAGCCGCCGGCGGGAATCCGCCCTCCGGTCCGAAGCCGCCGCTGGGCATCCCCGGTGGCGGAGGGGGTGGGTAGCTGCCCTGGGCGTGCGTCGGGGGCGGGAAACCGCCGCCGGGCGGCGGCCCGAAACCGCTGCCGGGCGGCGGCGGAGGTGGCGACTGGTAGCCCCCGGGCGGCGGCGGTGGCGGGTAACCGCCCGGTGGCGGTGGCGGATAGCCGCCGGGCGGCGGATTCTCTGTCATCGATTTCTCCTGATCTCGGTTGCGAACGAAGCGCGAACCGTCCCCTTCATCTTGTGTGCCACGACATCACTGTCGAAGTTCGAATCGCGATGAGCCTGAGGCCTTCTCGCCGACTCCGGCTGGAAGGTAGCCGACGGGGCAGGCGTGATCAACAGCTTTCCTGCTCCGGGGGCGTCCCCCAGGCGGACCGGCGGCGGACCCGGTGAACACGTGGCGAACGATGGTCGGTCGATCATGGACGCCCTTCCGCTCGCACGTGGCTGGACAAGCGTGCTCACATTACCTGAGCAGGGCGGCCGAACAGCGGTTTCTCGCGCGACCGTGCGTCAGCCGCGTGCGCTGCCCTCCGACAGGTAACCGAGGAGGTCGTGACGGGTGAGCACGCCGACGGGCTTGCCCTCTTCCACCACCATCACCGCGTCGCACTCGCGCAGGTTCTTCGCCGCGGTGCTGACCAGTTCGCCGGCGCCGATCAGCGGCAGCGGCGGGCTCATGTGCTCGGCGACCGCGTCGGCGAGTTTGGCGCGGCCCTCGAACACCGCGGAAAGCAACTCGCGTTCGGACACGCTGCCGGCGACCTCGCCGGCCATCACCGGAGGTTCCGCGCCCACCACCGGCATCTGGGACACCCCATACTCGCGCAGGATGCCGATGGCGTCGCGCACCGTCTCGGACGGGTGGGTGTGCACCAGATCGGGCAGGTTCCCGGACTTGCCGCGCAGGACATCGCCGACAGTGGACTCCTCGACGGACCCGTCGAGCCGACTGCGCAGGAATCCGTAGGAGGACATCCAGTTGTCGTCGAAGATCTTGGACAGGTAGCCGCGGCCGCCGTCGGGCAACAGGACCACCACGAGCGAGTCAGGGCCCTCGCGTTCGGCGACCTTGACCGCGGCCACCGCCGCCATTCCGCACGACCCGCCGACGAGCAGCGCCTCTTCGCGGGCCAGCCGCCTGGTCATGTCGAACGAGTCGGCATCGGAGACGGCGATGATCTCGTCGGGAACCGTCGGGTCGTAGGCCGACGGCCAGAAATCCTCGCCGACACCCTCGACCAGATACGGCCGCCCGGTGCCGCCGGAGTACACCGACCCCTCGGGGTCCACGCCGACGACCTTGACCCGTCCGCCGGAAACCTCCTTGAGGTAGCGGCCGGCTCCGGTGATGGTGCCTCCGGTGCCGACCCCGGCGACGAAGTGGGTGATCTTGCCCTCGGTGTCGGCCCAGATCTCCGGGCCCGTCGTCTCGTAGTGGCTCTCCGGCCCCATCGGGTTGGAGTACTGGTCGGGCTTCCACGCACCGTCGATCTCCCGGACCAGCCGGTCCGAGACGCTGTAGTAGCTGGCCGGGTCGTCGGGTGCGACGGCGGTCGGGCACACCACGACCTCCGCCCCGTAGGCGCGCAACACGTTGCGCTTGTCCTCGCTGACCTTGTCGGGGCATACGAAGACGCACTTGTACCCCCGCTGCTGGGCGACCAGGGCCAGCCCCACCCCGGTGTTGCCGGAGGTCGGTTCGACGATGGTGCCGCCCGGTTTGAGCTCACCGCTGGCCTCGGCGGCGTCGATCATCTTGACCGCGATGCGGTCCTTGGAGCTGCCGCCCGGGTTCAGGTACTCGACCTTGGCCGCGACCATGCCCGCGCCAGGCGGCACGACCGAGGTTAGCTCTACCAGAGGAGTGTTACCGACGAGGTCACTGATGTGCCGGGCGATGCGCATGCGTCCATCGTCCCAGGCCCGTCACCGCGCAGCCAGGCGGCCTCCGGCCGGTGCTACCAGGTGGCCTCGCGAATGTACTCACCGATTTGCCGAAGCGAGCGTTTGGCCTCGGGCACCGTGGGCGCGCCCAGCTGGAACACGTGCATCTGCCCCGGCCAGACGCGTACCTCGACGGGCACTCCGGAGGCGGCGAGCAGCCGGGCGGCCTTGCGCGCGTCGCTGAGCAGGACCTCGGACCCCGACACGTGGATCAAGGTGCGCGGCAGGCCGGGTTCGATGTGGTCGAGCGGCTCGTACACCTCTTCCGGCCGGCCGTCGACGATCCGGCGTTCGGCGGCCGCTTCGATGAGCTCGACCAGCGCGTGGAACGCCTTCGGCGGGAACATCGCGTCCGTGCGGGCGTTCGGGTGGTCGGCGCGGGCCTCGTTGTCGATCTCGAACAGCGGGGACATCGTCACGACGGCCGCCGGCGTCTCGCCGACGAAGCCGTTGGTGCCCTCGGCCTGCAGCCGCTCGGCCAGCGACAGCGCGAGATAACCCCCGGCCGAGTCCCCGGCCAGCACGATCTGGTCGGGCTCGTAGCCGAGGTCGCGCAGCCAGCGGTAACCGTCGTAGCAGTCGTCGAGCGCCGTGCCGACCGAGTGCTTCGGGATCATCCGGTAGTTGACCACCAGAACGGGCGCATCGGCGTACCTCGACAGCGCGGTCACCAGGCGCCCGTGGGTGTTCACCCCGCAGGTCAGGAACGCTCCGCCGTGCAGGTAGAGAATCACCGAGCGATTACCGTCGGCGGGCAGCACCCCGGCGGCGCGGACCAGCTGGGCGTTGCAGTGCGGCAGGCCGATGGTGGCGCGCACGGTGCCCGGCGCCGGCTTGAGTACGCGAGCGGCGAAATCGACCAGGCCCCAGGGCCACGGCAGCTTGGGCGCGTAACTGCCCACCGTCAGGAACGGCCTGATGGTGGCCATGGCGGCCAGCCCCATGAGCCGTCCGGCGATGCTCGGACCGTCTTCGACCACCTCGACGGGAGCTCCGTCAGAGACCGGGAAGCGGCGCGGCTTCTGCCCTCGTGCTGCCCTGATGCCCAGCGGGGATGAGCTGGGAATCTTGCTCGGTGCCGTCATCGCCACCACTTCCTACGACGTTGTAGTCCGGGATAAGCCAAGTTATTCAGACGAGCTCGTAACTTAGCTTGACACCTGTAACCACTATCACAATGGGTTAAACGCAGATGGTGTCGGAGTCGATACCGCACTGTGATGGCTCTTCCGCTTAACGAGCCGGGTAGCCGCGCATTTCCGCTCTAAACTTGCGGAGTGGGCATCCTCCGTCGTGCTCCGCGCGGTCGTACACCGCGTCGTTCCACGGTCGCGCTGGCGGCCGCAGCAACGCTGGCGTCCACCGGCACCGCCTACGTCGGGGCCCGCAACCTCCTTAGCGGACAGGCCGATCAGGCGCGCCGCGTCATCCCGAAGGCGTGGGACATCCCGCCCCGCGCCGACGGCGTGTACTCCCCCGGCGGCGGCCCGGTCGAACCTTGGCACCGTGGTGTCCCGTTCGACCTGCACCTGATGATCTTCGGCGACTCGACGGCCACCGGGTACGGCTGCCAGGCCGCCGACGAGGTGCCGGGCGTATTGCTGGCGCGGGGGCTGGCCGCCGAGTCGGGCAAGCGCATCCGGCTGAGCACCAAGGCCATCGTCGGCGCGACGTCGAAAGGGCTGTCGGGGCAAATCGACGCGATGTACGTCGCCGGGCCGCCACCCGATGCGGCCGTGATCATGATCGGCGCCAACGACATCACCAAACCCAACGGCATCGGCCCGTCGGCGCGCCGCCTGGGCCGGGCTGTGCAGCGGCTGCGCGCCAGCGACGCGGTCGTCGTCGTGGGCACCTGCCCGGACTTCGGTGTCATCACCGCGATCCCGCAGCCGTTGCGGTTCGTCGCCCGCAACCAGGGGTTGCGTCTGGCGCGCGCCCAGGCGGCCGCGGTACGTGCCTGCGGCGGGGTGCCGGTGCCGTTCAGCGATCTGCTGGCCCCGGACTTCTACCGGACTCCGGAGCTGCTGTTCTCGCCGGACATGTTCCATCCGTCCGCGGCGGGATACGAGCTGGCCGCGATGCAACTGCTGCCCGCGCTGTGCAACGCGTTGGGAGAGTTCGTCACCGGCATGCCCGCCGCGCCGGCGCTGGAATCGCGCGCGGGCGACGACGGCTCGCTGCTCGCGCGCCTCGGCGGGCTCAGCCGGCTGTGGCGACGCTCGACCGGGGTGCCCGCGCCGATCGTCGCGCCCGCGGGCTAGGTTTCTTGCAACACGTTCCACCCGGTTCGAACCTGAGGAGCCCGTCATGCCCGAAGCCGTCATCGTCGCCACCGCCCGTTCCCCGATCGGCCGGGCCAACAAGGGTTCGCTGGTCTCGATGCGGCCCGACGACCTCGCCGCGCAGATGGTCAAGGCCGTGCTCGACAAGGTGCCCGCGCTGGACCCGCGCGACATCGACGACCTGATGATGGGCTGCGCGCAGCCCGCCGGTGAGGCCGGCTACAACATCGCCCGCGCGGTGGCGGTCGAACTCGGCTACGACTTCCTGCCCGGCACCACCGTCAACCGCTACTGCTCGTCGTCGCTGCAGACCACGCGCATGGCGTTCCACGCGATCAAGGCCGGCGAGGGGCACGCGTTCATCTCGGCCGGGGTGGAGACGGTGTCGCGGTTCGGCAAGGGCGCCGCCGACGGTGCGCCGGATTCGAAGAACCCGGTCTTCGCCGATGCGCAGGCCCGCTCCGAGCAGGCGGCCGCCGGCGCGACGGAGTGGCGCGACCCGCGCGAGGACGGCCTGCTGCCCGACGTCTACATCGCGATGGGTCAGACCGCCGAGAACGTCGCGGCGTTCACCGGCATCAGCCGCGAGGATCAGGACCACTGGGGCGTGCGTTCGCAGAACCGCGCCGAGGAGGCCATCAACAGCGGCTTCTTCGAGCGCGAGATCGTGCCTGTCACGCTGCCCGACGGCACCGTGGTGTCGAAGGACGACGGCCCCCGCGCCGGCACCACCTACGACAAGATCAGCCAGCTCAAGCCGGTGTTCCGGCCCAACGGCACGATCACCGCGGGCAACGCGTGTCCGTTGAACGACGGCGCCGCGGCGGTGGTGATCATGAGCGACACCAAGGCCAAGGAGCTGGGCCTGACCCCGCTGGCGCGGATCGTGTCGACGGGCGTGTCGGGGCTGTCGCCGGAGATCATGGGCCTGGGTCCGATCGAGGCCGTCAAGAAGGCGCTGGCCAACGCGAAGATGAGCATCTCCGACATCGACCTGTACGAGATCAACGAGGCGTTCGCGGTGCAGGTGCTGGGGTCGGCGCGTGAACTGGGCATGGACGAGGACAAGCTCAATGTGTCCGGCGGTGCGATCGCGCTGGGCCACCCGTTCGGCATGACCGGCGCCCGCATCACCGCCACGCTGCTGAACAACCTGGCCACCCACGACAAGACGTTCGGCATCGAGACGATGTGCGTCGGCGGCGGCCAGGGCATGGCGATGGTCGTGGAGCGGCTCAGCTAGCTCGCCATAGAATGCCGTTCCGATGACCACCATCGGAACGCCGCTGTCACCGCGCGCCACCAGAGTCATGTTGTTGGGTTCGGGGGAGCTGGGCCGCGAGGTCCTGATCGCGTTGCAGCGGCTCGGCGTCGAGACCATCGCCGTCGACCGCTACCCGAACGCGCCCGGCCACCAGGTCGCTCACCATGCCCGCACCATCACCATGACCGACCCTGGTCAGTTGCGTGCGCTGATCGAGGACGAGCGCCCCGACCTGGTGGTGCCGGAGATCGAGGCGATTGCCACGCCGGTGCTCGAAGAGCTTGAGGTCGAGGGCGTGGTGACGGTGATCCCGACGGCGCGCGCGGCCCGGCTGACCATGGACCGCGAGGGAATCCGGCGGCTGGCCGCCGAAACCCTCGGCGTGCCGACCAGCCCGTATCGGTTCTGCGATTCGCTGGAGGAACTGCACGCCGCCATCGAGGGTCATATCGGGTATCCATGTGTGGTCAAGCCGGTGATGAGCAGTTCCGGCAAGGGGCAGAGCAAGATTGACGGACCCGAGGGCGTCGCGGCGGCCTGGGAGTACGCGATGTCCGGCAGCCGCGTCAGCAACACCCGGATCATCGTCGAGGGCTTCATCGATTTCGACTACGAGATCACGCTGTTGACGGTGCGCGCCCGCGGTGCTGACGGCGAGATCGAGACCCGGTTCTGCGAGCCGATCGGACACCGGCAGGTCAGCGGTGACTACGTCGAGAGCTGGCAGCCGCACCCGATGTCGGCGACCGCGCTGGAACGCGCGCAGCAGATCGCCGGGGCGGTGACCGGGGATCTGGGCGGACAGGGCATCTTCGGCGTGGAACTGTTCGTCAAGGGTGACCAGGTGTGGTTCAGCGAGGTCAGCCCGCGCCCGCACGACACCGGAATGGTGACGATGGTGACGCAGTGGCAGAACGAGTTCGAGCTGCACGCCCGGGCCATCCTGGGCCTGCCGGTGGACACCGCGCTGAGGACGGCGGGCGCCAGCGCGGTCATTTACGGCGGTGTCGACGCCGAGGGCGTGGTGTTCGACGGCGTGGACGCCGCAATGCAGGTGCCGCACACCGAGCTTCGACTGTTCGGCAAGCCGGAGAGCTTCGCCAACCGGCGGATGGGTGTCGCCTTGGCGTACGCCGACGACGTCGACACCGCACGGCGCAACGCCGCCGAAGCGGCGGACCGCGTCAAGCCACGGGTCCCGTAGACCGCCAGTTCTGCCCCGACTCCCGCACCCACGTCGGCCCCGACAGTGCGCTCAGATCGCGGTCCCGTGGAAGTTCTCGCGCTGCGCGCACTCTCGCGTCGTAGGCGCGCCGGACCCGGCGAAGAACGTCGTCTGCGTGGGCGGCTTTGACCACCCGGACTCGCGTCCACTCGAGTTCGTCGAGGTCCTCGGCGCGCAGGATGTCGTGGGCGAACTGCATCGGGTCGACGCGGTGTTGGTCGCCGTCGTACTCGACAGCCAACTTCAGGTTCTCCCAACCCATGTCGAGGTAGTAGCGCCGTCTGCCGTCGGCGCTGATCACCGGAATCTGCGTGGTCGGGCGTGGGAATCCGCCGCGGATCAGCAGAAGACGTAACCAGGTCTCCCGGGGAGACTGCGCCCCAGGATCGTGGAGGTCGAGCGCGGCCGCCAGTTGTCGCATGCCTCGCTTGCCGGCATGGCGTTCCCTGGCCCACCGCAACAGTTCACCGGCGTCGAACGGGGTTGCATTGCCCAATGCGTCGAGCCTCGCCACCGCAGTATCGAGCGGTCCCCGGCGGCCCAGGTCGAATGCCGTCCGCTGCACCGTCGTCACCGGCAGTCCCCCACGGCGGGTGCTCTCGTCAGGGTGCAGGTCGTGCTTGTGGGTCCTGATGCCGCGCGGCGCCCGCCCGTTCGACCAGACCAGCTCGATGGGCTGCCCGTCCTCGAGGTAGCGCGCCCCGTGTAATGCCGCGGCGGTGAGACCCGCGAGAACGCCACCGCGATGCGACCACAGCCACGCAGCCTTCGCCCGGTGGTGGACGCTCAACTCGATACCGGGCCGGGTGTACACGTCGGGATACAGCGCGACGTATCGGCTGCGCAGCACATGCTTTCCGACCAGCCCGGCGGCCACCGCTTCGCTACCGATGAACGGCACCTGCATGCGTCGAGCCTCGCGTACCGGCGATGCGTCGCACACCCCCAATCTGCGTCCTGTGGAAAGGCGGCCTCCTGGGGGGCAGCGAGGGACCGCTCAGACCGCGAAATATGGTGATTCGACGCGCTGAGCGCACTCTCGCGGCGGGTAGCCGTGCCGCGAGGCCCGGGCACGAAAAAGGGCGCCCGCACGCGGCGGACGCCCTTCTCGTGTCGGACTGCTAGTCCTGATTGAAGTAGCTGAGCAGACGCAGGATCTCCAGGTACAGCCAGACCAGGGTGACGGTCAGGCCGAGGGCGATGCCCCACGCCGCCTTCTCCGGCGCGCCGGCACGAACCATCTGGTCGGCGGAGTCGAAGTCGATCAGGAAGCTGAACGCGGCCAGGCCGATGCACAGCAGCGAGAAGCCGATGGCCAGGGCGCCGCCGTCGCGCAGGCCGAGGCCCGCGCCACCACCGACGCCGAACACGGCCAGCACCAGGTTGAGCAGCATCAGCGCGACGACGCCGAACAGACCCGCCACAATCATCCGGGTGAACTTCGGGGTGACGCGGATGGCGCCGGTCTTGTAGACGACAAGCATGCCGAAGAACACGCCGAGGGTGCCGACGATCGCCTGCGCGATCATTCCGGCGCCACCGACAGAGGCGATGTTGGCGATGACGAAGGACACCGCACCAAGGAACAGGCCCTCCAGCGCCGCGTAGCTCAGCACGATGGCCGGGTTGTCCTGCTTGCGGCCGAAGGTCGCGACCAGCACGAGGGCGAGGCCACCGAGCGCACCCACCAGGGTGAACGGCATGGCCAGGCCGACGTTGCCGCTGACGAGGAAGTACGACACGACCGCGACGGCCGTCAGCACACCCAGCGTCATGCCGGTCTTCATGACGACGTCATCGATGGTCAGCGCCCGCGAGACACCCGCCTGCTGCTGCTCCGGGTACTGCGTGACGTACGGATCGGCGTGTACCGCCTGCGCACCGTAGCCGGCGGCTCCGGTACCGAATTGCGCATAGCCGCCCTGCTGCCCCTTGGGCAGTGTGCGGAACACCGGGTTGCTGCTTTCGCGCACCGTCGTGTCCTTCCTGTCTCGATGTCGTGTGTCAGACCTGTGACGATCACTGGGTCAACGTGTGAGGTTCCCGGGCAGTTCCCGCCGCGGTGGCGGATTTTTCCCAGGGCCTTCACAGGAACCTTACCCGGGCACAGCGTGACCAGGGCGACGATCTAGATTGCATTCCGTGGACGAAAACGAGGATGTCCTAGTAACTGCCGACCGCGGGGTCGGCCGAATCACGCTCAACCGGCCCAAGGCGATCAACTCGCTGACCCATCCGATGGTCGGCGCCATCGCACGGGCGTTGAAGAGCTGGGAGACCGACGACGCGATCGACGCCGTCGTGGTGACCGGCGCCGGCGACCGCGGCCTGTGCGCCGGGGGTGACGTCGTGGCGATCTATCACGACGCCAGATCCGGCGGCCGTGCGTCGCGCGAGTTCTGGCACGACGAATACCTGCTCAACGCCTACATCGGGCGCTACCCGAAGCCCTATGTCGCGATCATGAACGGCATCACGATGGGCGGCGGAGTCGGCATCAGCGCGCACGGCAGCGTCCGGGTCGTCACCGAGACCACCAAGATGGCGATGCCCGAGGTGGGCATCGGGTTCATCCCTGACGTCGGCGGCACCCATATCCTGTCCCGCACCCCGGGTCTGCTCGGCGTCCATGCGGCGCTCACCGGGGCGTCGTTCTCCGGCGCCGACGCGATCGCAATGGGTTTCGCCGACCACTTCGTGCCGCAGGACCGGCTCGCCGCGTTCGTCGACGCGATCGCGTCCGACGGTGTCGACGAGGCGGTCGCCGCATTCGCCCAGGAGCCACCCGCGAGCGAGCTGCTCACCCAGCGCGAGTGGATCGACCGGTGCTATGCGGCTGAGACGGTCGCCGACATCGTCGCCGCGCTGCGCGAGCACGGCGGTGCCGCGGCCGATGCCGCCGACCTGATCGCCTCCCGCTCCCCGATCGCCGCGTCGGTCGCGCTGGAAGCGGTCCGTCGGGCCGCGAAGCTGGACACTCTCGAAGATGTGCTGCGCCAGGAGTTCCGGACCTCGGTGGCGTCCTTGCGGTCGCATGACCTCGTCGAGGGCATCCGCGCGCAGCTGATCGACAAGGACCGCAACCCGAAGTGGTCGCCGGCCTCCCTGTCCGAGGTGACGGCAGCCGACATCGAGGCATACTTCGCATCTGCCGATCCCGACATCAACTTCGAGGAGCAGTCATGACCTTTGAGACCATCCTGGTCGACCGTGACGACCGGGTAGCGACGATCACGCTCAACCGGCCCAAGGCACTCAATGCCCTCAACACCCAGGTGATGTACGAGGTCACCACCGCCGCAGCCGAACTCGACGCGGAGCCGGGTGTCGGCGCCATCATCCTCACCGGCAACGAGAAGGCCTTCGCCGCCGGCGCGGACATCAAGGAGATGGCCGGCCTGTCCTTCGCCGACGTCTTCTCGTCCGACTTCTTCGCCGGCTGGGACAGGTTCGCCGCGACGCGCACCCCGACCATCGCCGCGGTGGCCGGATACGCGCTCGGCGGCGGCTGCGAGCTGGCGATGATGTGCGACATCCTGATCGCCGCCGACACCGCGAAATTCGGGCAGCCCGAGATCAAGCTCGGCGTGCTGCCCGGCATGGGCGGGTCACAGCGACTGACCCGGGCGATCGGCAAGGCCAAGGCGATGGACCTGATCCTGACCGGCCGCAACATGGGCGCCGAAGAAGCCGAGCGCGCCGGGCTGGTGTCGCGGGTGGTTCCGGCCGACACGCTGCTCGAGGAGGCCAAGGCGGTGGCCCAGACCATCGCGGGCATGTCGCTGTCGGCGTCGCGGATGGCCAAGGAGGCGGTCAACCGCGCGTTCGAGACCACGCTGAGCGAGGGCCTGCTCTATGAGCGCAGGCTGTTCCATTCGGCGTTCGCCACCGAGGATCAGACCGAGGGCATGAACGCGTTCACCGAGAAGCGGCCGCCGAACTTCACTCATCGGTAAAGTCCATGCGTGACCGATACCGGTGAAGCCGCCGCCGCGGTGATCGACGAGACGCCGGCGCGCGAACATCCGTCGACCACACGGCGCGGGTGGTGGGTCCGCCGCTACACCTGGACCGGTACCGCAGTCGGTTTCGTCTTCCTCTGGTTGTCGCTAACACCGTCGCTGTTGCCGCGCGGTCCGCTGTTCCAGGGACTGGTCAGCGGCGGCGCGGGCGCGATCGGCTACGGGCTCGGGGTGTTCGCGGTGTGGCTGGTGCGGTTCATGGGCTCCAAGGACTCCAGCCCGCCGGCGCCCCGGCGGGCGTGGCCGGTGCTCGTCGTCATCGGCGTGATCGGCTTGGTCGTCATGGTCATCCAGTTCCACGACTGGCAGGACGACGTCCGTGACCTGATGGGTGTCCCGCGCCTGACGTTCTGGGATTACCCTCTGGCCGCGGTGATCTCGGTCGTGACGCTGTTCGTACTCGTCGAGATCGGGCAGCTGGTCGGCCGTTTCGTGCGCTTTCTGTACCGTCAGCTCACGCGCGTCGCCCCGCCGCGGGTGGCGGCCGTCGTCGCGGTCGCGCTGCTGCTGGCATTGACGGTCGCGCTGCTCAACGGGGTGGTGGTCCGGTTCGCGATGAGCACGATCAACAAAACCTTCGCTGCGGTCAACGACGAGACCGACCCCGACTTCGCGGCGCCCACCTCGGATCTGCGGTCCGGCGGACCGCAGTCGCTGGTGAGTTGGGAGTCGCTGGGACATCAGGGCCGGATCTTCATCTCCGGCGGACCGTCGGTCGAGGAGCTGACCGAGTTCAACGGCAGCACGGCGACCGAACCGATCCGCGCCTACGCGGGACTGAACTCCGCCGACGGCATCAAGGAGACCGCGGCGCTGGCGGCCCGCGAACTACAGCGCACCGGCGGCCTGGACCGCGCGGTGGTCGCGGTGGCCACCACGACCGGCACCGGCTGGATCAACGAGGCCGAAGCCTCCGCGCTGGAGTACATGTACAACGGTGACACTGCGATCGTGTCGATGCAGTACTCGTTTCTGCCCAGTTGGTTGTCGTTCCTGGTGGACAAGGAGAACGCCCGCCAGGCCGGTCAGGCTCTGTTCGAGGCGGTCGACGCGCTGATCCGCGAGATGCCCGAGGCACAGCGCCCGAAGCTGGTGGTGTTCGGCGAGAGCCTGGGCTCGTTCGGCGGTGAAGCGCCGTTCCTGGCGTTGAACAACCTGATCGCCCGCACCGACGGGGCGCTGTTCAGCGGGCCGACCTTCAACAACACCATCTGGACCGACCTGACCCACAATCGCGATCCCGGCTCACCCCAGTGGCTTCCCGTGTACGACAAGGGCGCCAACGTGCGGTTCGTCGCCGAGGCCCGGGACCTGCAGCGACCGCACGACCCGTGGGAGCAGCCGAGAGTGGTCTATCTGCAGCATGCGTCCGATCCGATCGCGTGGTGGAATCCCGACCTGCTGTTCGCCCGGCCGGACTGGTTGCACGAGCGGCGCGGCTACGACGTCTCCCCCGAGATGGAGTGGATCCCGGTCGTGACGTTCCTCCAGGTCAGCGCCGACATGGCGGTCGCGGTGAACGTCCCGGACGGGCACGGTCACGTCTACGTCCGCAATGTCGCGGACGCGTGGGCGTCGATCATGCTGCCGCCGGGATGGACCCAGGCCAAGACCGAGAAACTGCGCGGACTCCTCAGGAGCGACGAGAATTCTTAGCGCAGAACGTTTTTGAGTGCGTGGTAGCCGCCGATGACGTCGGTGGCGCGATGCAGTCCCAATTCCTGCAACGACGCTGCTGCCAGGCTGGAGGTGTAGCCCTCCGAGCACAGCACCACCCACTCGACGTCGTCGTCGACGGCTTGGGTAATCCGCGCGTCACTGGTCGGGTCACACCGCCACTCCAGCACGTTGCGTTCGATCACCAGCGCCTGCGGCACCTCGCCCTCGGCGGCACGCTGGGCCGCCGGCCGGATGTCGACCAGGACCGCGCCCCGGGCCAGAGCGGTGGGCACCTCACCGGCCGGCATGCGGGTGAGTCTGGCCCTGGCGTCGGCGAGGACGGCATCGATTCGGCTGGCCATCAGTCGCCCTCCGGCTGGTCGGTGAGCTCGGTCCGGTTGCGGCGCAACGTGTTCTGTTCAGTGACCTCGTAGTAGGACATCGCGGTCAACGGCGGCGAGTACGCGTGCACGCTCAACGTCGGGCCGGCCGGCGCGGCACCGCCGGCGGGCGCGGTCTCGCGAGCCCACACCACGTCATGCACCCAGCCCAGCGGGAACGCCGCCTGATCACCGGCCCGCAACCGTCGCTGACGCAAAGTCACACCGTCCCAACGGGTTTCGCTCAGCACGCCGGACACGACGGTCAGCGCGCCGAGCGAGCCGCCGTGGTCGTGCAGTTCGGTGGAGCGGTTCGGCACCCAGCTGATCAGCCACACGTCGAGTTCGTCGGTGCCGTGCAACCGGGTGAACCAGCGCTCCCCGGCGGGCAGACCGGCTTCGGGCAGCAGGCGATCGTAGTCGCCGCTGAGAACGTCGTCGGCGAAGCGGTCGGTGACGTGCAGCAGGTCGGCAGGACGCAGACGGGTAGGGGCCAGGATCATGGGGGGACTCCAGGAGGAACGACGGACGGATGCGAGGGGTCGGCGACTAGGCCTGACAACACTCCTGAATCCGCGTCACGTCGATCACGGCGGCCAGTCTGGCACAGCTCACTCACCGGCCGCCAGCGCCAGGGTTTAACTTCACCGTGAATCTAGGAAGCGGCAGGTCACCGCCCCGACTGAAACCGCTGTCCCGGCGCGGCTTCCGGCCGGCTTTCGGCCCTTTGCTGTCACCGGGCGCCACGTTGCATAGATTTGGCGGGATGAGCAGGAACCGTCTGTGGCGCACAGGCGCCGTCGCGGCGGCCGTGATCCTGTCCGGCTGCTCGTCTGAACCCGGACCCCCACCGGATACCACCGCGCTGTCCTCGGCCCCGCCCTCGTCGACCCGCGCGGAGGGGCCTCCCGCCTCCCCTGTGCCGCCGGCCGGCGGAGTCGGTGTGTCCCCCGGCGGGGTGACGACCGCTGTCGCCGCCCCGGCGGAATCCACCGAGGACGACTACTTCCAGGCGTGCCGGGCCGCCCGGACGTGGATGGATCGGCAGGGCGGTGACCCCCACACGCAGATCGAGCCCTACCTGAAGACCGTGCAGGATGCGGAGTCCGTGGGTCCCGGGACGTTCGACCGGAAGTGGTCGGAACTGACACCCGGCCAGCAGTCGGCGGTGATCGTCGCGGTCGAAGCGGCTGCCGACGCGCTCTGCGGCTGACGCCCGGCGCGATCCGGGTCGGCGATGTCACCGAGTCCCCGCGACACGGCCGGACCCGATCCGGCGCAGAATTGTCGGATGCGGGTCGCACTGGCTCTGGGTAGCGGCGGTGCACGCGGCTACGCCCACATCGGCGTCATCAACGAGTTGCACGAACGCGGTCACGAGGTGGTCGGCATCGCCGGCTCGTCGATGGGCGCCCTGGTCGGTGGTCTGCAGGCGGCGGGCAAGCTCGACGAGTTCACGGCGTGGGCGAGCTCGCTGACCCAGCGCGCGGTGCTGCGCCTGCTCGATCCGTCGATCACGTCGGCGGGCGTCCTGCGGGCGGAGAAGATCCTCGACGCCGTCCGCGAGATCCTCGGCGACGTCACGATCGAGGAGCTGCCGATCCCGTTCACGTCCGTGGCCACCGATCTGATCACCGGGAAATCGGTGTGGATGCAGCGCGGTTCGGTCGAGGACGCCATCCGCGCGTCGATCGCCATCCCCGGCCTGATCACCCCGCACGTGCTCGACGGCCGGCTGCTGGCCGACGGCGGCATCCTCGACCCACTCCCGATGGCGCCGGTGGCCGCCATCGCCGCGGACATCACCCTCGCGGTCAGCATCTCCGGCGAGGATCCCGAGGCCAGTCGCCGCGACCGCGACGCCCGGTCACCGTCGGGTGACTGGTTGAACCGGATGTGGCGCAGCTCGTCGTCGCTGCTGGACACCAGGGCGGCGCGGTCGCTGCTGGAGACCCCGACCGGGCGCGCGGTGCTCGGCCGGTTCGTGGCCGGGGACGACGAACCGGTGGACGGGGAGAAGGACCTCGGCGAACCGATCGCACCGGTGATCCCGAAGCTGGGCAGCTTCGAGGTGATGAACCGGGTGATCGACATCGCGCAGGCCGCCCTGGCCCGCCACACACTGGCCGCCTACCCGCCCGACCTGTTGATCGAGGTGCCCCGCACGGTGTGCCGCAGCCTGGATTTCCACCGCGCCACCGAGGTCATCGAGATCGGGCAGGAGCTGGCGGCCACGGCGCTCGACACGATCGAACAGCGTTCCTCAGGCTCAGGCACCTAGGAATTCGGCAACCCGGCCGGCTTCCCGCCGCCCCTGCGCGCGACCGGCCCGCGCCGCGGGCGCACGGCAGGCCGGGTCGAGCGGGTTGGCCCCGAACGCGGCCAGTGACTGCTCGTCGGCGAACACCGCCAGTGTCGCGCCGGGAAACGCGTCGATCTCGGCGACGGTGCCGGTCCCCCACGGCGACGGGCTGTCGGCGCCGGAGGGCACCAACACCACCGCGGCCCCGCAATCCTGTGCGGCGGACATGTTGACCGTGCTTCCGACCCCGCCGTCCATGTAGCGACGGTCCCCGATCGTCACCGGTGGCCAGACGCCCGGCACCGCGCAACTGGCCGCGACGGCGTCGACCAGGCCGACGCCGGAGTCTGCGTCGAACACCACCAACTCGCCGGTGGCGATGTCGATCGCGGTGACCCGCATCGCGCGTGCCGGCCATTGCCGGGTCGGCAGCCGGTGTTCGATCACGGCGCGACGCACCGCTTCTGCGACGGTGTCGGTGTCCGCGGCGACGGCGCCGATCCTGCGCAGTTTCTGTTCTCTGGTGGCACCCGGGGTCGTCATCGCGGTCAGGAACAGGTCGGTGATCGTGTCGATCGAGACGCCGGGGTGGATCTCGCGGGCACCGTGCTCGTCGGAGAGCTGACGGTCGAACAGATCCTGCAGCGGCAGGCCGCTCCCGAGCTGGGCGACGACCGTCGAGCCTGCCGAGGTGCCGACCAGGACGTCGGCGTCGAGCAGCTTCTTGCCCGCGGCGGGTGCCTCCTCGCAGATTCCGAGCAGCACGCCGGTTTCCCAGGCGATGCCGGCCAATCCGCCGCCGGCGAGTACCAGCGCACGTGTGGAGTCGGCCGCCGAGTCACTCATCATCGCAGGTTTCTCGCCGCCTTCCCGCTGACCAGCGGCAGATCCAGGTACGTCGCGATCCCGGGCGGCGCCGCGCACACCGCCGGCACCGAGTTGACGCAGTGCGCGGCCGTGCCGACCACGCCGTATTCCGGCCCCTCACCGCCGATCTCGGACTGAAAGCCCTTGACAGACACCGTGAAATCCGGGTTCCCCCGCACCTCGATCTCGTAGCGCTGCCCTTCGGGGCCGAAAGACCATGCCGGATCCAGGTTCTCCTCACCCATCAGCCAGTTGACCGTCACACGCACCACGGGTTCGCCGTCGACGAGTGCCTCCCAGTGAAATCGGCGGCCTGCCACCTGGCCGGGCTCGATCGCACCCATCGGCGAGTCAATCGGCGCGGTGGCGACCGCGATCTCTTGCGTCGCACGGATTCTGGGATCGGCGGCGAAACCCAGTTGGTCCACGCACATCCGCACCGCCTGGATGAACCCGGTGTCGAGCATCTTCTGCATCGGGCCGGTCAGCGCCTTGTCCGGGGTCTCGCCGAAGCCCATCACGTGGCGCAGCACATCCGGGGCCTCGTAGCTGCGCAGATCCGAGAACTCCTCCGCGCGTACGAAACTCACCCCGGTGGACATGGCCGAGAGCATCAACGGGAACTTCTCGCTGATGCCGCCGGGCGCGATCCCGGTGCCGTGCAGCGTCGCGTTACCCGCCAGCGCGGCCTCCCGGATCGCCGCGCCGCTGCGTGCGCTCGGATACAGCCAGCCCACCGGGGTGACGACGTTCTTGCCGGACCGCAGCAGCGCGGCGACCTCGTCGGGGTCGGCCATCAGCGGCGAGTAGATGACCGCGTCGGCCTCCGCCGCCAGGATGTCTTCGGCACTGTCGGTCGCGAGTACCCCGATCGGGTCGACGCCGGCGATCTCGCCGGCGTCGCGACCCGCCTTCGCCGGTGAGTGCACCCAGCACCCGACCAGCTCCAACTCGGGATGTTCCAGCACGCCTCTGATTGCCGCGACGCCGACACCGCCGGTGGCCCACTGCACGACCCGCAGCGCCATCTCGTCTCCTCTCCGGAGCCTCGGAAAAACTAGAACGCGTTCTATTCACCACTACACCAGATCGCCGACGGAGGTGGCTGGAAATCGGCAACCCGCCCCGTTGGCACTGTGCAGCGGGACCGGCCGCACTAATCTGTGTTCGCCGGTCGAACAACCTCGAAGGAGCCGTGATGACCGATCCGCAGCAGGGTTCCCGCGTCGGCTCCCAGGTTGGCCCCTACCGGTTGCGGCGGCTGCTGGGCAGGGGCGGCATGGGCGAGGTCTACGAGGCCGAGGACACGGTCAGAGACCGCGTCGTTGCGCTGAAGCTGTTACCGGAGGCGGTCTCTCACGATCCGGTGTTCCGGGCCCGGCTGCAGCGCGAGGCGCACGCCGCGGGCCGGTTGCAGGAACCGCACGTGGTGCCGATCCACGATTACGGCGAGATCGACGGACTGCTGTTCGTTGACATGAGGCTGATCGATGGCACCGATCTGCGCAAGATCCTCAAAGAGCAGGGGCCGATGGCGCCCGCGCGGGCCACGGCGATCGTGCGCCAGATCGCGTCGGCGCTCGATGCGGCGCACCAGAACGGCATCCTGCACCGCGACGTCAAGCCGGAGAACATCCTGCTCAACCGCGACGATTTCGCCTACCTGGTCGATTTCGGTATCGCCAACGCCGCCACCGACGAAGCGCTCACCCAGCTGGGTACCGCGGTGGGCACGTACGCCTACATGGCTCCCGAGCGGTTCACCAACGGCGCCGTCGACCACCGCGCCGACGTGTACGCGCTGACCTGCGTGCTGCACGAATGCCTGACGGGGGCACAGCCGTTCCAGGGGGACAGCGTCAGCGTGGTGATCGCCGCGCACCTCAACGAACCGGTGCCGCGGCCGAGTGCGCTGCGGCCCGGGGTTCCGGCCGGCCTGGACCACGTCATCGCCCGCGGCATGGCCAAGCGGCCCGAGGACCGTTACGCCTCGGCCGGCGAGATGGCCAGGGCCGCGGCCGACGCGGCGGCCGGTGTGCCGGAGGACCAGGCGGCGACGATGATGGCGCCGCTGCCGTACCCCGGGGCGCCGACGCCTCCCCCGCCACCGCCCCCGCAGCCACCGTCCGGGGTGTCCGGCTTCGCGACTGCGCCGCCGCCTGCCGGTCCGCCACCCGGTTGGGCACAGCAGTCGCCGCCGTCGTCGCCCGGTGGCGGTTCGAAGGGGCCGATGGTCGCGTTTGTGGCCGCGGGAGTGGTGATCCTGCTGACGCTGGCCGCGCTCGGCATCTGGCTGGCGGTGCGGCCCGACGATTCGACGAACTCGGTGGCGTCGCAGACCAGTTCGTCGGCCGCACCGACGACGTCGTCGCGGGAACCGACCCGGCGGACCAGGACGAGCACCACCCCGCCCCCGGCGTCGGCCTCCTACGACCAGCAGTTGATGGGCCTGCTCTCCGGCGGCCACGACAGCTCCAACTGTCAACCGGTGACTCCGCCCGCCGCGGGCACGGTGGCGACGGTGGACTGCACGCAGGCGATCACTCCCGGCGGTCCGGCGTTCACCCGCTACTCGCTGTTCGGCGACAAGAACACCCTCGACGCCGCGTTCCAGGAGGCGGTCAACGTGAACTCCGAACTGCTGCAGTGCCCGGGCAGCGGCGTCGAGTCCCCCACCACGTGGCACTACACCGACACCCCGGATCAGGTGGTGGGCCAGATCGCCTGCGGCACTTACAACGACAACGCCGACATCGTGTGGACCAAGGACGAGGATCTGCTGCTGGCCGATGCGCAGGGACCGGATCTGGAGGATCTGCACGACTGGTGGCTGGAGTTCGGATAACCCGGGCTAACGTGCTGCAGGAGATTACAACCGCAGCGAAGGGATCGATATGAGCCGGGTTTTTGTCGTCGGCGTGGGAATGACGAAGTTCGAGAAACCCGGGCGACGCGAGGGTTGGGACTATCCCGACATGGCGCGGGAGTCCGGAACCAAGGCGCTACAGGACGCCGGCATCGAGTACAGCGAAGTCCAGCAGGGCTATGTGGGCTACTGCTCCGGTGATTCCACGTCGGGCCAGCGGGCGCTCTACGAGCTGGGCATGACCGGCATCCCGATCGTCAACGTCAACAACAACTGCTCCACCGGATCGACCGCGCTCTACCTGGCGGCCGCCGCAATCCGCGGCGGGCTGGCCGACTGCGTGCTGGCGCTCGGTTTCGAGAAGATGCAGCCGGGCTCGCTGGGCGGCGGTGCCGAGGACCGGGAATCCCCGATGAAGCGACACATCCTGGCGCTCAACGAGATCGACGCCATGCAGTTCCCCGTCGCACCGTGGATGTTCGGTGCGGCGGGGCGTGAGCACATGAAGAAGTACGGCACCACCGCAGAGCATTTCGCCAAGATCGGTTACAAGAACCACAAGCATTCGGTGAACAACCCGTACGCGCAGTTCCAGGATGAGTACACCCTCGACGACATCCTGGCCGCGAAGATGATCTCCGATCCGCTGACCAAGCTGCAGTGCTCACCGACCTCGGACGGGTCCGCGGCAGTGGTGCTCGCCGGCGAGGACTATATCGCCGAGCACGATCTGGCCGGGCAGGCCGTCGAGATCGTCGGTCAGGCGATGACCACCGATTTCGCGTCCACGTTCGACGGCAGCGCGGCCAACATCATCGGATACGACATGAATGTCAAAGCCGCACAACAGGTTTATCAGCAGTCCGGGCTGGGGCCGGAGGACTTCCAGGTGATCGAGTTGCACGACTGCTTCTCGGCCAACGAACTGCTGCTGTACGAGGCGCTGGGCCTGTGCGGGCCCGGTGAGGCGCCGAAGCTGATCGACGACGAGGACACCACCTACGGGGGCCGCTGGGTGGTCAACCCGTCGGGCGGGTTGATCTCCAAGGGCCACCCGCTCGGGGCGACGGGCCTGGCCCAGTGCAGCGAGCTGACCTGGCAGTTGCGCGGCACCGCCGACAAGCGTCAGGTCGACGGCGTCACCGCCGCGCTGCAGCACAACATCGGGCTGGGCGGCGCAGCGGTCGTCACGGCCTACCAGCGGGCCGAGCGGTAGGGCCGGCCCCTTCCGCGAGCGGGGCCCCCACGGCGAGAAGACACAAACTCGCATCTTGCGGGCAGCGTCCATGCGAGTATGCGTCTGGTCGCGGTCAGGGGTGAACCATTCGGGTGCGCGCTTCGTGTCACCGTCGGGAGGCCATGCAGGGCGCCTCCGATGGAGGTCCGGCCATGCGCTGGTGGTGGATCGCGGCGGCAATGCCCGCGGTGCTGGGTGCGCCGGTGGCGCCGGCGGCCGCGCAGCAACAGAACGCGTTCGACGTGATCGAGCAGTGGGAGTCGGCGGGCTACCAGGTCAACATCGACCGGATCGGCAGTGCGCCGATCGGCGACTGCGTGGTGATCGGGGTGCGTAATCCTCAGCAGGTCACCCAACCGGTGCTCGTCATCGGCGACCGCGACGACGATGACGGCCTCGATGTGGTCGACGTCGTGGTGCACCGGTCGATCTCGGTGTCCCTGGACTGTACGGGCTGAGGCCAGTCGGCGAGCAGACGCAAACTCGCACGATTTCCGGTGATTTCGTGTGAGTTTGTGTCTGCTCGCGGGTCCGGGTGCACGGAAAAGCCCGGCCGGCAACAGGACCGACCGGGCTTTCCTACCCGTGACCTACACCGTCGCAGGGACTCTCTCCTGCGGCGGCTCCGCGACACGGGAGCCGTGATCGGAATCCAGCATCGTCAGCTCGTCGAACGGATCCTCGCCTGCCAATACCGAATTCACCTTGCCCTTGTCGATCGTGTGCGTCCACGAACCGACCAGCAGGGTGGCGACCGCGTTGCCGGAGAAGTTGGTCAGCGCCCGCGCCTCGGACATGAACCGGTCGATGCCGACGATGAGCCCGACACCGTCGAGCAGGTCCGGCCGGTGCGCCTGCAGGCCACCGGCCAGCGTGGCCAGCCCGGCGCCGGTCACCCCGGCCGCCCCCTTGGACGCGACGATCATGAAGACCAGCAGCCCGATCTGCTCCGGCAGAGACAGCGGGTCGCCCAGCGCCCCGGCGATGAACAGCGACGCCATCGTCAGGTAGATCGCGGTGCCATCCAAGTTGAACGAATAGCCGGTCGGCACAACCACACCCACGGTCGAGCGGTCCACACCGAGGTGTTCCATCTTGGCGATCAGGCGCGGCAGCGCGGACTCCGACGACGACGTCGACACGATCAGCAGGTACTCGCGGGCCAGGTAGCGGACCAGCTTGAAGATCGACACCCCGGACACCACCCGCAGCAGTGCCCCGAGCACACCGAACACGAAGATCGCGCAGGTCAGATAGAAGCCGAGCATCAACGCCATCAACTGCCCGACGGCCGCCCAGCCGGTCTGACCGACCACGTTCGCGATGGCGCCGAACGCGCCGATCGGCGCCAGCCACAGGATCATCACCAGCACCTTGAATACGAGCTTCTGCAGGTGCTCGATGCCGCGCAGGATCGGCTCACCGGCCGACCCCAGGCCCTGCAGCGCGAAGCCCACCAGCAGCGCGACGAACAACGCCTGCAGCACGCTGCCCTCGGTCAGCGACGAGAACATCGACGTCGGGATGATGCCCTGAACGAAGTCCATCAGCCCACCGGCCTCATGGGCCTTGTCGGCCAGCTCGGCGCCCTTGCCCACGGTGGTGTCGGTGACATGCAATCCGCTGCCGGGGTGCAGCAGGTTGCCGACCACCAGGCCGATCGCCAGTGCGAACGTCGACATCGCCAGGAAGTAGACGAACGCCAGGCCGCCGACCTTGCCGACGGTGGCCGCCTTGCGGACCGACCCGATTCCCAGCACGATCGTGCAGAAGATGACCGGCGCGATCATCATCTTGATCAGCGCCACGAACATGGTGCCCAGGACGCCGACGCTCTTGCCGACGTCGGGGGCCAGGATGCCGACCCCGACACCGGCGAGGACCGCGACGATCACGGCGATGTAGAGCCAGTGCGTGCGGTCTCGTCTGGGTCGGGGGGTGTCGGGTGGGGTCGGCCGGTCCATCGTGGTCGTCATCGCACTGTCCTCCGGGGTCGCTGTGTGCAAAAGGTCTGCAAGGATGCTCTGCGAGGACGTGAGCCAGGTCACGTTTTAGTTCATTACGTTCACGGGAGGCAGGCGATGGGACGGATCCGGCCGCCATCCCGACCCCCGTGGCCGCGGTCGTTGGCGGGCCAGGCCATCGCGTTGCAGATCCTGGTCATCGCGGTGATCGTGCTGGCCGGCAGCGCACTGGCCGCGCTGGACGCCCGCCGCGACGGCGACGCCGCGGCGCAGGAGCAGGTGGTCGGGATCGCGACCGCACTGGCCGACTCACCGTCGACGGCCGAGGCCATCGAGTCCGGGCGGGCCACCGAGATGCTGCAACCGGTCACCGAGCTGGTGCGCAGACAGACCGACATCGCGTTCATCACGATCATGGCGCCCGATCGCACCCGCTTCACCCACACCGATCCGTCCCAGATCGGCGGCGCCTATCTGGGCACCATCGAACCCGCACTGCAGGGCGAGACGTTCACCGAGGTGTACACCGGCACGCTGGGTTCGTCCATCCGTGCGGTGGCCCCGGTCTACGACGGCGACGGCCGCGTCATCGGCCTGGTCGCCGCAGGCATCCTGCAGCAGAGCCTCGCCGAGCGCTGGCAGTCGCAGCTGCCCGTCATCGCGGCCGTCAGCCTTGCCGCGCTTGCGGTTTCACTGCTGGGCGTGTGGGGCATCCGCCGGCGGCTGCTGCGCCAGACGCACGGACTGCGCCCCGACGAACTGCGCGTCATGTACGACCACCACGACGCGATCCTGCACTCGGTGTCCGAGGGACTGATCGTGCTCGACCGCTCCGGCGTGGCGGTGGTCAACGACGAGGCGCGCCGACTGCTGTCGTTGCCGGCCGGGGAGGTCGCCGCCGACGACCTGCCCGAGTTCCTGCGCACCTACAACCCCGGCGCCCGCGATGAGGTTCACGTGACCGACGACCGCGTGCTGGTGGTCAATCGGTCGCGGGTGCGGTCCGATGCCGGTTCGTCGGAAGTGGTCACCATCCGTGACCGCACCGAGTTGCAGGGCGCGCTGGGCGAACTCAACTCGCTGAAGGTGCTGACCGACTCGCTGCGGTCTCAGGCCCACGAGGCGGCCAACAAACTGCACACCGTCGTCACCATGGTGGAGATGGAACGCACCGAGGAAGCCGTCCGGTTCGCCACCGCCGAACTCGAGCTGTCCCAGCAACTCGTCGACAGGCTCTCGGATGCGGTCGGCGAGCCGGCCCTGGTGGCGCTGTTGCTGGGCAAGACAGCCCAGGCCGACGAACGCGGTATCGAGTTGACCGTGACCGAGGATTCCGAATTGCCTTCGGACACCGAAGATCTGCTCTTGACAGGCCAGGAGATGGTGACCGTGGCGGGCAACCTCATCGACAACGCGATGGATGCCTGCGATCCGGACGACCCTTGGGTGGAGGTCACCGTGCAGCAGAACGACGAACGGCTGCTGATCCGGGTGGCCGACAGCGGGGAGGGCATGGACGCCGGCACCTTCGAGAAGGCGATGCAGAGGGGTTACTCGACGAAGTCCGGTGACGACGACGGCAGGCACGGGCTGGGGCTGGCGTTGGTGGCCCAGGTGGTCAAACGCCACGGCGGGCAGCTCACCGCGGATGTGACCTACGGTTCGGTGGTGACGGTGACGGTGAATCGCCCGTGATCACGGTGTTGATCGTCGAGGACGAACCGTTGATCGCCGAGGCGCACCGGACTTATCTGCTGCGGCTGCAGGGGTTTTCGGTGGCGGCAGTGGCGCACACGGCGCGCGATGCGATGCGGGCGGCCTCCGAGGCGGCAGCGTCGGACGCCCCGATCGACCTGGTGCTGCTCGACATCGGGCTGCCGGACGCCAACGGGATCGCGCTCGCGTCGGCGCTGGCCGGCCTGCGGCCGGCGCCGGACATCATCACGATTACCTCAGAGCGCGATCTGGAGATGGTGCGCGCCGCGGTCGGTCACGGCGCGCTGGCGTACCTGTTGAAGCCGTTCACCTTCGCCGCGTTCCGCGAACGACTCGAGAGGTACCGGCGCTACCGCGAAGCGCTGCCTGCCGGTACCGATGCCGCCAGCCAGGCCGAGGTCGACCGGGCGCTGGCCGAGCTACGGGTCAACCCGGACCGGTCGGTGGCACCGAAAGGGGCGGCAGCGGGCACGAACGACGAGATCGCCCGTGCCGTACGCGATTCCACCCACGGTGTGACCGCCGATGAGGTGGCCAGGCAGGTGGGGGTGTCGCGGGTGACGGCCTGGCGTTACCTCGAGCGGCTCACCGACGAGGGAACGGTCAGCCGCCACACCGACTATGGAAAGGCCGGGCGACCGAAAACCCGCTATCAGTGGCGGTGAACTCGAGTGACGCCGTCAGGCGGGGGCTGCCTGCAGCCGGCGCGGGGCGCCCACCGCGATCTGATCGGTCGCCAGGAACTGCGAGTACAGCGTCTCGATCGAGGACTCGACCGAGTACACGCTCACCGCGCCGGAGTAGTCGGCGACGTAGAGGCGCGAACTGTCGGCGCCCTGAGCGACGCACGACGGCCTGGCGTCGACCGTCAGCGCGTCGACGACGTCGAGGCTGAGCGTGCACAGCACCGCGACACGGTCGTAATCCACGATGTATGCGCGGGTCTGGTCGGCGCTCATCGACAACTGCGTGGGGGCACCACCCACGGTCACCCGATCGGTGATCCGCATCGCGCCCAGATCGAGGATGTGGACGGCGCCGCCGACCACTCGGTCCGAGGTGAGCACGTAGACCGCTCCCCCGGCGTAGGCGATGTCGCGGATCGGTGCGCCGACAGGCACCACCCGATGCACCTGCGAGGTTTCGGTGTCGACGACGATCACGCGGCTGCCGACCGCGTCGGTGACGGCGACGTACAGCCGCTTGCCGTTCGGGTCGGCGCAGAGCGCGTCCACGTTGGCGGCCGGACCGGATCCGATGCCGATGGTGCCGACCCGCTCAGCGGTGACGTCGATGACCGCGACGTCGATGCGGTCCTGCGCACCGCGACCGGCATACACCCGCTTACCGCCGGAACCGGCCGTCAGCGCGGTGACCCCGAAGGCCACCGGGTAGGTAGCGACGACGGCGCGGCTGTCCAGGTCGATCACCTTGACCGCGTCGAAGCTGCCGGAGGTGACGCCGACGAAGGCCCGGTCGTCGGACACGGCCACCGCGGTCGGCTCACCGTCGACCGCGACGGTGGCGACCACGTTGAGGGTGGTGTTGTCGATCAGCGACACGCTGGCGTCGGCGGCATTGGCCACGACGACAATGCCCTGAGCCGCGGCGATGTCGCCGATGGGGCCCAGGTTCGGCGTGAGGCGGTGCTCCAGCACCACATCGCCTTTCGCTGTCCCGTCGGTCCCGCGTGTCCCTGCCGCCGCCGACGGCGCATCTGTCACATTCGACTCGGTTTTACCCTTGGACATCAAGCGCCTCATCAGCACCGAAAAGTTTGCCATGTGTTGTGGTACCTCCGCCGGCACGACGTCTGCCAAGCTCTAGATTCCGTGTCAAGGCGCCCGAACGGGCGCCGCCTGAGTCGAGTGTAGCGACGGAAATTCGGTATCGACCCCGACGAATTCGCGCTTCGTCACAGGGAGCGCCGAAGCTCTCAGGGCTCGCTTAAGAAACGTTGCGTTATGAATTCGTTACTTCGAAACAGCAAAGCCGAAACCGCAGCTGAACAGTGCCTGAACGGAGGCAGCAAGCCCACCGGGAAAATCGGCACAAAACATGTTCGTAACGATTTCTTAGCTTTGCCCCGGAAAGTGAGCGCGAGATCACAGCGGCACATCGCAGCAAAACCACAATGTGGATAACGGCTGTGGAGAACTCCGCACCTGGGCGGCAGCACGCGTCTGCGAAGGCTGCGCCGTCGTGTTCGCTGGAAAAGCGTCAGGCAGGTTTGGCGGCGCGCACCGACGGGATCGTTGTTGCCGGGATCAGACCCTCGGGATCACAGAGTTCGAGCACGCGTGCCACTGCCGGCCCGGCGACGACGCACCAGGTCACTTCTTCGCGAGCCAGATGGGCGCTGATGGCGTACAGCGCCGAGGCGCCGTCGAAGGCCATGAAATTCACGTCGGTGAGATCGAGCACCACGGCAGCGCTGCCGGCGCTGACTTCGCGCACGGTGTGGGCGAAGTGTTTGGCGTTGGCCGCGTCCACTTCGCCGCACACCGCTACCGTGGCCTTTCTGTCGGCCCCCACGCCCTCCTCACGCCAGGTGAAGGTCAGCGACGTCGACGCGATTGCGAAGCTCCGACTGTCGGCTGACCTGCTGCGGATGGAGGTAGCGGTCATCGCAGGACAATCTACCTGCGTGACGGTTACGACTGTTCGGCTTTTTGCCGCTCCTCGTTGGCCTTGGCGGCCGCGCGGGCACTCTCGGCCTCGGCTTCCTTCTGTGCGGCCTCGCGCTGTGCGTCGGCCTTGTCCTGCTGGGCCTGGCCCTCGCGTTGCAGGTCATCCCGGCCCGTGACGACGCCGACGACCTCTTTGGCCTTGCCCTTGACGCCTTCGACGACGCCCTTGACGGCTTCTTCCGGACCAGAATTGTGATCGCTCACCAGACACTCCTTTTTTTTCGGCGGGGCTACCGCTGGGCGAAGCGTCTGTTCCCCAGGCGCCAAAATGTCAAACCTGCCGGTCAGCACGACAGACAGGCGACCTAGCTTTGACGTGCGCCACGGCGACGTCGAGCGTCGAGAAGAGATCGACGTAGTCGGCCACCCCGGTGATCTGGAGCGGGCGACTGGTGGCCGGTCCGTCGGCGACGACGGCGAACTCGACCGAACCGTCGACCTGCTTGCGCGTGACCATCAGGACCTGCATGCCCGCCGACCCCAGAAAGTCCACGTCGGTCAGGTCGACGATCAGGCCCGACGGCCTGCGCGCCAGCGCCGCGGCGATCACCGCCTGCAGTTGCGGCGCGGTGAGCATGTCGACAGCGCCGACCGCGGCGACCACCGCGATATCGTCGACCTGCTGTTCGCTGAATTGCTGCACGTCCTCAAGCCTCGTCTCATAAATGCGGCCGAAGAGCGGTCGCAGATGATCTCGGGAGGCTGCAGTCTGAACCCGGAGCGGTGTCTTACGTATGACAACCTCACACAGGTTAGCGAAGTCATCCGCAGAACGAACAATTGCGGCGATCAGCGCCTACCGTCCGTCGGCGCCCGCGCCATCACCGGCTGAACTTCCCGATCCCCCGCGGGACGCACTGGCCGCCGTTAGCGTGACCCTGCACAGGGACCTACGCGGGGAGCCAGCATGCGCGCCACACCGTCACGTCACACCGAAGGCGATCGAGCCACCTCCGGCCGATGTCGGCTCGCCACACTCGTACTGACCGCGCTGGCAACCCTTCTCGGGGTGGGCCTGCTGACCCCGGGGACGGCGGCGGCGCAGGACCCCAACTACGTCATCGCCACCGACACCACCTTCGCGCCCGTCGAATTCCAGGACGCCGGTGGCCAACTCGTGGGCATCGACAGGGATCTGACCCGCGAGCATCCACGGCTGCGGGACTTCCTGTCCAAGGTGCTCTAGGCAGCGGTACGCCGAAACTGCCCGGGATCTCCATGGAATCTCCATCCGGACTCCAAGCGTTGCACGGCACGCGTCGCGACGATGGTGTCACTCGATGTCCTGGCCACGCCGGTGACGCCCTCACACAAGGAGTTGCACGATGACGAAGTTACTTGCCGCGGCCCTGCTGCCGCTCGGTGCCGCGTTGACCCTGGCCGCGCCGGCCCAGGCCGACACCGCGACCTCGACGATCAACCAGCTGCGGTCCCAGGGCTATGACGTGCGGGTCAGCCGCGTCGGCAGCGCCCCGCTCGACCAGTGCACGGTGATCAGCGTGCGCAGCCTGCCGATCGCCAACCAGCAGTTCCCGGTCGACGACGACGACGTCAACGTGTTCACGGTTACGCCCAAGCAGAAGGTGAATGTGACGCTGGACTGCGCCGGCTGATCCGAGCCCGGCGGGCGCTACACACGGTGCCCGTCTAGGTTTGGATCCCGTGTCTTCGGCGCCCCCGTCCCGATCGTCGTTCCCCCGCGGCATGGCGCTGCTCGTGGCCGGTGCCATGTTCATGGAGATCCTGGACGCGACGATCATCGCGACCGCCATCCCGGCCATCGCGGCGAGCTTCGACGTGGCCCCCGTCGATGTCAACATCGCCGTTTCGGCCTACCTGCTGACCGTCGCGGTCCTGATCCCGGCCACCGGGTGGGCGGCCGACCGATTCGGCATCCGGGCCGTGTTCCTCTGCGCGATCGTCATTTTCACGCTGGCCTCGGCGGGATGCGCGCTGAGCGTCTCGCTGCCGATGCTCGTGGCGATGCGGGTCCTGCAGGGGGTCGGCGGCGCGATGATGGTCCCTGTCGGCCGGCTGGCGGTGTTGCGTTACAGCGAAAAGACCGATCTGGTGCGCGCGATCGCACTGCTGACCTGGCCGGCGCTGACCGCGCCGGTGGTCGCACCCGCACTCGGCGGGGCGATCGCGACCTACGGGTCCTGGCGTTGGATCTTCCTGATCAACATCCCGATCGGGATCGTCGGATTCTTGTTGGCGCTCAAGCTGATCCGCGGCGGCCCGACAGCAGAGGTACGGCCGTTCGACTGGCGGGGGCTGCTGTTTCTCGGCACGGGCATCGCGGCGGCGCTGCTGGCCCTGGAGCATGTCCGGGTCAGCGGCACCGACTGGGTGCTGGTCGGAGTCGGCGGCACGGTCGCGGTCGTTCTGCTGGCCGCCGCGCTCTGGCACCTGCGCCGCTCGCCGGCGCCGCTGATGCGGCTGTCCGTGCTGCGGGTGCGGACGTTGCGCATCACGGTATCGGGCGGCTCGCTGTATCGCCTGGTGATCACCGCGGTGCCGTTCCTGCTGCCGCTGCTGTTCCAGCTGGAGTTCGGCTGGTCGGCGTTCACCGCGGGATTGATGGTGGCCGCGCTGTTCGTCGGCAACCTGACGATCAAGCCGATCACCACGCCGTTGATGCGCCGGTTCGGCATCAAGCGTGTGCTGCTGGTCAACGGTCTGGTCTCGGTGGCGTGGTTCGCGGTGCTGGCGGCGTTGCGACCGGACACCCCCGTCGTGGTGATCGCGGTCGCCCTGTATGTCAGCGGCGCGCTGCGGTCGATCGGGTTCACCGCATACAACAGCCTGGCGTTCGCCGATGTCGACGGCGACGAGCTCACTCACGCGAACACGCTCAACGCCACGGTGCAGGAAGTGGCGGCCGGCCTCGGCATCGCGGTGGCCGCGCTGCTCCTGACGGTGCTGGCGTCGTTCTCGTGGGCTTTCGTCGCGCTTGGCGCGCTACTTGCGCTCACCCTCGTCGAGACGCTGCGGTTGCCGGCCGATGCGGGCGCCCATGTCAGCGGCACGCGTTGAGACGCCGCCAACGGAGACGGCTCAGCGCAGTTCTTCGCGCGCGCCTCCCGCAAAAGTCTCGACCATCACTTTAGCCTTGGGGGCCGTGACCACACTGCTCGAGCCGTCGCTGGCGGAACTGGATTTCGACCCCGAGATCCTGTGCACCTGCCGCAAGTTCTGCGGCCCGCTCGCCCACCCGGCGCAATGGTGGGTCACGCTGTCGTGCGGATGCCCCTACCCGATGTGCCGTCGCGCGCTGCGGATCGCCAACATCCGGCTCAAGGTGCGCCCGCTGACCTGCCGACACTGCGAGACCGACCAGATCGCGATCCGGTCAGTCGTGCCGATCTGAGGTTGCCGAACCCGCGCCGACCTCGGACTCCTCCCCGGCCTCGGCCGGGGAGGGCAACCGCGCCGGCGACGTCCTTAACACCGCAGGCCGGAGCCGCTCGGGCAATGCCCACAGGGTCGCACCGAAGGCCGCCACGAGCGCCACGGCGAGGGCCGCGATGGCGACCGTCGACAGCGACGGCCACAGATTCTCCAGCAGCATGGAGAAGCCGAACACCAGGAACAGCGCCGCCGCGGTGACCTGGATGAACCGCTCAGGAAGGTGCTTGCCGGCCACCGCGCCGACCGCGATGGCCAGGCCGTCGGCGGCGACCATGCCCAGGGTCGACCCGATCCACACGCCGAGCCAGTCACGGTCGGCCGCCAGCGTCACGGTCGCCAGCATCGTCTTGTCACCGAGTTCGGCGAGTACGAAGGCCGAGGTGACCACGAAGAACGCAGGTGCGGTGGCCTTGTCCGCGCGTGAGGTCTCGTCGTCGGACAGGCTGTCGCCGCGCAGCGTCCACAAGCCGAAGAACACGAACATCGCGCCGGCGATGAGTCCCAGCAGGTGCGTCGGCAGCGCGGCGCCCAGGTAGTGGCCGATCGCGACCGAGAGCACGTGCACGACGGCGGTGGCGACGGTGATGGCGGACAACACCACCCACCACCGGTACCGCAAGGCGAACATCATCGCCACCAGTTGGGTCTTGTCCCCCAACTCGGCGACGAAGATGACGGCGAAGCTCAACAGCGCAGCGGCGAGCACCACAACTCCTCGGAGTTCGAGGTCTGCCGCTCGGAGAAAAAACGCCTCCGGCCGGCAGACCGAACGGTCTGTACGGCCGAAGGTCTCGCCCACCGGCCGTACAGACCGGTCCGGACAACCGGGCCGCGCAGCACGTCGCGCAGCCAGTATGTCGATTGCCGATTTGGGGGCTACTCCCCTTCGCTTCTGCCACCGTACACAGCCCACCACATACCTCGCAACCCGTGGCAGTCGAAACATGCTCTCGCACAATAAGTTTGGGTTACCCAGCGCGAAAGTTTGGGCACCCTCACTTCAATGGAGAGGGTTCCCGATTCACCAGCCGGCTCAGGCCTGCGTGAAGTGAGACTTGTAGACCTGTCCGTGCACTCCGACGGTCCGATCGACCACCTGTGATACCGAAAAGTCAGCTGCGGCAGAGAGGTACGCGTAAGCCGTGGCACGGTCCATGCCCTGGTCGGTCTGCAGGAAGTCGAGGGCGTTGACCACCGCCCGCCGCATCGCGACGTCGAGGTCACTGCCCTGGCCGCCCACCGAACCGTCCGGATCCGACAGACCGATGGGAACCCACGCGTCAGCGGTCTCGCCGAACGGGTACCGGTAGGCCACCGACGGGGCGTCACCGGAGCCGGGCTTGCACACCGACAGCCGGTAGGTGCCGCGCAGCGAACCCTCCATCGCCGTCAACGCGACCTCCCCGTCCCCCATCGCCATGTGCGGGTCCCCGACGTAGAACAACGCCCCTTCGGCGAACACCGGCAGGTAGAACGTGGCGCCTTCCCCGAGCAGACGGATATCGATGTTGCCGCCGCCGACCGTCGGCGGAATGGAATTGGCCGACGCCGCGGTCGGGTCGGTGTCCTGCGAGTACGCCACTCCCATCATTCCCATGAAGGGACGCAACGGGAAACGCACCCGGGACGCGCCGTAGCTCATGACCCCGTGTCCGTCTTCGACAGCGGTGAACGTGGAGACGTTGCCGTAGCGCTGCGGATCCGGGCTCGGCCTGCCGTCGGTGTCCACCGGCGGCATCACCTCGGCGAGGGTGATACCGGCCGGCGCACCCTGGTCGGCGGTGCGTGCGAGTGCTCCCTTGCCGTGACGGCTCGACACCACGCCGTAGGGAACGCGCGGAACAGCTTCCAATATCTCGATTTTCAGCACGTCGCCGGGCTCTGCGCCCTCGACGAACACCGGACCGGTGACCACGTGCGGCCCGTCCTTGTCGAAGTTGCGCGGGGTGCGGCTGTAGTCGGCGGCGATCGCGATCGCGTCCTGCAGCACCTCCGAATCGGCGACACCCCGGGCACCGAAGTACTCCACGGGATCGCGGCCCTGGTCTTCGAGGATGCCCTCGTGGCTGACCGCGTCGATGGTGACCGTCTGCCCCGAGGTCATCTGCAGCACCGGCGAGGCGTGCACGGTCGGTACGTACCCCCACAGCACCTGGTCCGGGACCGATGGCAGATAGTGGTCGCCGGTCGGCTCCCCCTGCCCAGGCTGCAGAACGGTGAAGCTCTCATCGGTCGACGAGGTGGCCGACGAGCCCGTCGAACAGGCCGCCACCCCGGCGACACCCGCCCCGGCTCCGACGGCGGCGACGGCGCGCAGAAAGTCCCGCCTTCCGAGCCCGTCCCACAGAATTTCGGCGGCGTAGCGTGCGATCTCAGTCATGTCAGGAACGTTCCCGCGGGGTATTTCCGGCCCGCAACGGCCGTGATACATCCTTTTTGCCAGCTTCGCGCGCTTTACTGGAGTGCCCATGGCCCGACGTCCCGGAGGACAGACATGCCGCCAGCCGACCGCCGTCCGTCGTCACCGTGGCTGCGCGCGGCGCGTGTTTTCGCCGTGCTCACCCTCGGCGTGGTCGTCATGATGTTCGTGACCGCCGGTGAAATCGTCCAGTATCACCGGCTCGAGGACTTGCACGGCGCCGGGGCCATCGCGCTGCACGTCACCTCGGGTGGGCTGCTGGTGGGCCTGACGGGTCTGGCCCTCGACCGCAAGACGGGATGGTGGGCCGCCGTCCTGGCCGGGGCGTTGTTCGTGTTCACGTTCGTGCAGGCCGCGATCGGCGAGGCAACGACGCTGGCCCTGCACGTGCCGGGCGCGCTGGCGGTCACCGCGGCCACGGTCTGGCTCACAGCATGGGTCTTCTACGCTGCCGACGCGACCGGCACCGCGCGCGGCTAGCTGGCTGCCCGCATCCCAGCGCCGCGGACGCACCGGGTTTGCGCCCGGGCCGATCGGGACAACCCGTGCGTCATGGAACCCGACAGCGCCGCCAACCCGAAGGACGCCACCGAGGTCACCGAAGAGCAGCGTGACCTCCAGGACAAGCTGAACCACCAGGATGACGATCCGGACGCGCCCGCGCGCGGCCAGACCTACCGTCAGATTCCGGACGAGAACTGACCCGGTTTCATCCGCTCACGCAGGTCGTCATAGATCGGACGGGACCCCACCATCTTCGCGACGGTCACCCCCGCGGCGGTCGCGACCATCATGGGCACCGCCGCCGACGTCGTCGCCGTCATCTCCATCACGATCACCAGCCCGGTCAGCGGCGCACGTACGGTCGCACCGAAGAACGCCGCCATTCCGGAGAGCACCAGCGGGACCGCGAGATGCGTTGTGTCCTCGGGCCATACCGCGTCGAAGCAACCGAAAAACAGCGTTCCCCACAGCGCGCCCACCGCGAGCAGCGGCGCGAACAGCCCGCCGGGCACCGCTGCCGAGTAGCACACCGGGCCGGTCAGGAACCGGGCCAGAAGCAGCCCGGCGACCGCGAGCAGGACGAGGTCATGCCCGTCGAGCAGCATCTGGGTCAGCGTGTCGCCGTCGCCCACGGTCAACGGCGCCGACCACAGCAGCAGCCCGACCGCGGCGCCGATAGCCGCGGCCGTCGCCGGGGCCGGCATCCGGCGGACGGCACCCAGATGGTCCAGCGCCCACAGCACCGCCCGGTTGTACACCGCTGCGAGCAGTCCCGTCCCGACGCCGAACACGAGAAAGACCGGAAGCCAAGCGATGTCGGGCGCAGCGAGCGGTTCGACCTGGAAGTCGGGGCCGTCCCCCAATACCGTCTGGGACGCCCCGACCGCCGCGGCCGCCGCGAGGACCGAGGCAAGCACGATCTGCGGCCGCCACGATTTGGTCACCTCTTCGAGGGCGAACAGCACACCGGCGATCGGCGCGGTGAACGCGACCGCCAGGCCGGCGCCGCTCAACGCCACCTGCATCGTGCGGGCCTCGTCGTCGGGCAGCCGGGTCCGCCGCGCCGCCTCGGCGCCGATCGCCGCCCCCATGTGTACGGTGGGGCCCTCGCGGCCGAGGACGAGTCCCGAACCGATGGCCAGCACACCGCCGACGAAGCGCGCGAGGACGACCTGCAGGCGCGGCGCGGGCGCCCGACCGAGGAAAACCGCCTCGACGTGCGGGATCCCGCTGCCGATCGCCATCGGTTCCCAGCGCACGATCAGCGCGGCCAGGGCGGCGCAGGCGGCCACCGCGGCCACCGGTACGAGCCAGCCCGGTCCGGGAAGCTGCTGCGCCCACTCGAGAAGATCCGACCGGACGGCTTCGGCGGTCTGCAGGCACCAGCGGAACGCCCCGCCGACGAGCCCGACGATCAGACCGCCGATGACCGCTACGGCGCCCAGAATGGCGATGCGGGTGGGCGACGCGTCTGGATGCACCGGTCGAGACCCCTTTCTCCGAGCTGGCCCGGTCCTCCATCCTCGCGCGCAGAATCGGGTGGAGCACGCATTTCCCCGACCGAGGAGGCGACAAGGTTCTCGATCGACCGCACCGACTGGCCCCAAACCATGTTCGGGTAGCTGGTCACCCGCGATCGGTCAGGGCGGCGTACTCCGGGTGCCGGTCGATGTATTCGGCCACCATCCAGCAGGTCGGCACGATGCGCAGCCCCTCGGACTTGGTGACCCGCAGCGCCTCCGCGACGAGAATCGTTGCCAGACCCCGGCCTTGGAACTGCGGCAGCACCTCGGTGTGCGGGAAGACCCGTCGGCCGTCACGGTCGTGGTAGTCGGCGAGCCCCACTGTGCGACCCTCCACCTCGATCACGAAGCGTCCTGGTTCGCGGTTGACGGTGGTCGGGGCCCCGGTACGGTCGGGCGGCGTTTCGACACTCATCACCCCACGATAGGTCCGGTGCCGATCTCCGCTGTGCGGCAGGGGACCTCGGTCGCCTCCCGTAGAGCACAAAGACCCCGATCCGCGCTACACCGCTGTGGCGGGGCCGCATTGCGTTCTACCGTGATCAACGGGAGCACATCATGAGCGAATTCATGCGAAGCAGCGACGCATTCACCTGGTCGATGGAGAGCGATCCGCGACTGAGGTCGACGGTGGTGACCGTGCTGATGCTGGACCGGGTGCCGGACTGGGCGGAGGTCCGCGACCGCGTCGAACGGCTCAGCCACGACCTGCCGATGCTGCGGCAGACCGTCGTCGAGTCGCCGCCCCCGGCGCCGCCGCGATGGCAGGACTGCGCCGACTTCGATCTGGATTTCCATATGCGCAGAGTGGCCGCGCCGGCCGACGGATCGTTCGCGGACGTGCTGGAACTCGCCCGCCTGGCGCAGATGGAGGACTTCGACCGGGCCCGTCCGCTGTGGAAGATCACCCTGATCGAAGGACTGCCCGACGGCGAGGCCGCCGTGCTGTGCGTTTTCCATCACGCACTGTCCGACGGCGTGGGCGGGGTGCAGATCGCGATGGCCCTGTTCGGCCTCTCCCCCGAACCCTCGTCGGCGGACGCCGAGTCGCCGCCTCCTCCGCGCCGATCCCCGCTCGACGACTACCGGGATGCCGCACGGTACGGCCTCGGGGTCGTCGGAAGCGCGGTGATCGGTGTGCTGGCCGCGGCGCCGAGGCTGATCGTCGACGGTGTGCGCAGCCCGCTGCGGACGGTGGCCTCGGCAGCGGGGCTGGCGACGTCGGTGTACCGGACCGTACGGCCGGTCAACGCCACCGGATCACCGCTGATGACACGGCGCAGCCTGATCCGCAGGCTCGACGTGCTCGAGGTGCCGAAAGCCGCGCTGCGCGACGCCGCGCACCGGGGCGGAGGCGCGCTCAACGACGCGTTCGTCGCCGGGGTGGCCGGCGGGTTACGGCGCTACCACGAGAAGCACGACGTCGGTGTGGGGTCGCTGCACCTGACGATGCCGATCAGCCTCCGCACCGAGCGTGACGCCCCTGGCGGGAACCGGATCACGTTGATGCGGTTCGACATTCCGGCTGATGTGGCCGACCCGGCGGAACGGATCCGGCAGATCCACGAGCGCACCGAGCGGGTCCGTCACGAGAAGTCGCTGCCACACACGCAACTGATCGCCGGTTTCCTGAACCGGGTGCCGCGGTGGTACATCGGCACCATCCTGCGGCACGTCGACTTCCTGGCCAGCGACGTGCCCGGGATACCGGTGCCCGTCCAACTCGGTGGGGCGAACGTGCGGGTGCAGTACGCGTTCGGGCCCACGATCGGCTCGGCGGTCAACGTCACCCTGCTGACCTACGTCGACACCTGCGCGATCGGCATCGATGTCGACAGCGGGGCGATCCCCGACATCGCGCTGTTCACCGAGTGCCTGCGAGCGGGTTTCGACGAGGTGCTGGCGCTGGCCGCCGACTGATATCGGATCATGCAGCGTCTCGGTGACCCGCCCGATGAGATCCTGAATCCCCTTTGCCCGCATGCCCTTTGGCATCGCTACCGCCTTTGGCGTCTCCACCGCCGTCATCGCCGGCGTGGTCTTGGGTCTCGGCGTCGTCTTGCGTGCCGGCGTGGTCTTGCTGGGTATCAGCTGAGCCTTCCGTATCGGCGCGGTCTTCGGCGCCGCCACCGCTCTCGGCGCCCAGGCCTCTGCCGCCGTCGACGTGACCCCTCTGCACGTCGTCGGCGCGCGGAGCCGGCACATTCACGTCGCCGTCACCTGGGATGGACTCCTCGGGACTCGACACCGCTTCCAGTCCCTGTGCCGACCTCCACGGCTGCGCATGGCGCGGCCACGGAGAATCGACCCCCGCACCGTCCCCCCTCTCCCCCGTGTAGATCTCGTCGGTGTCCGACGACCAGCCCTCGTCGGTCGCCGTCCCACGCGCGACCGTCGGCTCGGTCGTCGCATCCTCTGTGCCGGGCATACCGGTGCCGGGCCTACCCGGAATCAGCGTGCCGGGATTGGTCGATCCCGGGCGGGTTTCGTCCGCAGGGATCGGCACGAACAGTGCGCACAAACCGCACTGGGTCCCGCGCACGAAAGGATTGAACGCGGTGTTCAGCCCCCGGATGAAGTTGACGATCGTGTTCACGATCATCGTCACGGTGGGGAATCTGATCTGGCTGAAATCTGGTGTCTGGGTGAGCGAGTCGTAGAAGTTCTCGAACGGCGTGAAGATGTTGAGTTCCTGGGTCTGCCGCGACCACGGCTCGGTCACGCCGTTCGGATCCTTGATGTCGCACAACCCGTCCGCGCTGCAGGTGATCGGATTCTTCACCTGCGGGAAGGTGTAGCCGCCCGGCGAAACGAGTGCGACGATGTGGCGCAGGTCGAACATCGTCGACAGGATCTGATCGATACGCTCACAGGCCCCGAGGTTGGTGCCGGTGCACCCGACGTTCATCGGGAGTTGCGAAGCGGCCACCGCCGTAAGGATGTTGCCGAGCCCCACCGACAACGCGGGAAACGGCAGCAGTACGTTGACCAGCGATTGATAACGCGCGACGTCCGCCGCATCGCTGCCGAGCACATTGAAGGGGTGGTATACCCACCAGCTGCCGCCGTACTCGAGGTCGGCCGTCAGACCGACCACGCCGGTTTGGTTGAGGTCGATGCCGTTACGAGAATTGACGAAGCTGAACCCGCTGTTCGGCAGGTCTCCAAGATTCACGTCGCCCTGACCCAGGGCATTGAAGAAGTTGTAGGGGACGTTGGCCAGCGCGATGAACAGATTCGCCGGGATGTTGAAGATGCTCGTGGTCGCTTGGGCAGCGGCGCCGAGCATGGGGCCCTGCGCGGAGCCGGACGGATCGCAGAGCGCCACGGCGGTTTCGCCGCAGGAGTCTGTCGTGGTCGCGGCGGTGAGACGCACCTGCTCACCAGCAGCCCTCATTTGCGCTGTCGTCGGCGTGACCGGCGTGACTGTGATGACTCCGGCCCCCACCAGCGCCACGCTTGCGGTGACCAACGGGGCAAGAAAGGTCATGGCGCCCCCCTTCTGTGATCGACGATGACAGCCCAGAACATAACGAGCAATTTCCAAGATCACATCAATCCTGTTGAAATAGCGTGAAATTCCTCTCCAAGATCGGTGAAAGGTCCAGCTGAACATGTGTCTTTTTGTTTCTTATTTCAATGAATGCATTGCGTGGCAAGCGATCCAGGCGGCTCCCGGCCATCACTGCCACCGGTCAGTGGTATCGCAGCTGAAGTGAACTGTGGGAGTTCATCATCGACCGATGGCGCTTGGACCCGTAAAAACCACATGTGTGGCGCAGTTGTGCCCTGTGAGGTCGAAGTGCAGTGCGTGATGCCGCCTGCAGAATTGGGGCAGTCCGGCGGACCCGTGGCCTTCCCGCCAACAGGGGTGTCAGAAAGGCGATTGGAGGATGAACTCACCTCGCTCGGTATCGTTGCGCTCCGGCGAGAAGATCGTCGCCCTCGGTCAGGGCACCTGGCATTTTGCCGAAAGTCCGGGGTACCGGGCCGAGGAGATCACCGCGATCCGGCTTGGAATCGACTTGGGAATGACGGTGATCGACACCGCCGAGATGTACGGCAACGGCGCGGCGGAAGTCTTGGTCGGCGAGGCGATCGCGGGACGGCGCAATGAAGTATTTCTTGTCGACAAGGTACTACCGCACCACGCAACCCGATTGGGCACCGTGCGCGCGTGCCAGGCAAGCCTGGGCAGGCTCGGCGTTGACTACATTGATCTTTACCTGCTGCACTGGCGCGGTAGCATCCCGCTGATCGAAACTATTGAAGGCTTCGCCGACTTGAAGCTCCACGGGATGATCCGCCACTGGGGCGTGAGCAATCTCGATATCGACGACATGATCGAATTGTCGGGCGTCCCAGGTGGTAATGAGGTCGAGACGAATCAGATTCTCTATAACCTGACCCGCCGCGGCCCGGAGTACGCGCTGATACCGTGGCTGTCCCAACATCGGATATTGACGATGGCCTATTCGCCAATCGAGCAAGGCCGGCTGCTCGCCAACCCGGCGCTGCGACCGATTGCGCAGCGGCACAACGCCACTCCGGCACAGATCGTGCTGGCGTGGGTGTTGCAGCACGACGGGGTCGCCGCTATCCCACGCGCCCGAACTCCCTCCCACGTCAGGCAAAACGCCGCCGCCCGAGACATCGAGCTGACCCGCAACGACCTGCGAGACCTCGACCGAGCGTTCCCTCCACCTACCCGGCCGACCCCGCTTGAAGTTCTGTAAGACGGCCCGCGTGTGATGCACACCTCCACTTGGGAAGTACAGGCGCGTGCAGCTCAGATCCACGGCGTCTTTCGGCTCTGGTGGGGCACTCCAATGCGCGCCAAGGCCCGTTAATCGGGATACCGGATGTCGACCAGCTCGACCTGCAGTGGTCCCTGCGGCGTCTCGTATGTCACGACGTCCCCTGGCTGATGGCCTGCCAGGGCGAGCCCCATCGGGCTGTCCGGCGTTAACGCGTGCTCGTCCACGACCGGCACCTCTCGGACGACGGCGACCACCCGCAGGCGGTCGAGCTCCCCATTCGGATAGCGCACCGTCACCTCGGTCCCGTCCGGCAGCGCGCCGGGCACCTCAGACTCGGGTGGCCCACCGTGCAGATGCCAGTTGATTTCGGCTATCCGGTCGTCGATTGCGGCCAGCTGGTCGGCGAGAGCGATCTGGTTGGCCGCATCGGCGTCGATGAGGTCGCCGACCGTATCGCGGATGCTGTCGAGGTCGGCCGCCACGCGCTCGCGGCGCCGCTTCAGTTCTTCGAGCTCAGCCTCGAGAAGGGCGATCTCGTCCGGCGTCAGCGTCGCCGCTCGGCTGTGCTTACTCACGATCCCGCGCCGGCGTTCAACCCAGGGTGGCGGATGGTGTCGCGCCGCAGCTGACGATTGCTCTTGGGGTCACGCTCGGTCTTGTGCCGATCGATCTGAGTGATCAGGTCCCTCTTGGCTTCGGCGAGGGCCCGCATGAGACCCCGGTCCTGGCCAACAGCCACCAGCGGCGGGAAGCCCGGCAGAAACGCGCGCAGCGTTACGCTCTGCTCTTTACCGCCGCGCTCGCGCACTGACACCTCGACTTGGACTTCGCTCGGATCCCACCTGGCCAGGTGCGGACCCAGCGCGGACAGTTCGTCGAGCACCAGCTCACGTTCATCTTCCTTGAACCCGGCGCCCAGAAGAAGGGAGCGCTCATCGAGGCGGTCCCGCCGCGCGTTGTCGGTGCTACTCATGCCTATGAGCATTGGGCACAAAGGACGTGAACCGCTTCCCCTCCTCAGGCCCGATCTCAGGGTGGATTGTGGGCCTGCGAGGACATGGCGCGAGGTCAGGACTTGGCCGGGCGCTTCTGCTTGGACACGAGCGCCCACTCCCTGCGCGGCCGGGTCGACACGTCGACTGTCGACGGCGGTCGCCCGCTTCTCCATCGTCGACATCGTGTCTCCTGGGAACCCCGGTGCTCCAGCAGTTTTCGAGTACCGATGCAACGACAACAGGTGGGTCCAGTAGAGCTGATGACTGGAACCGAACCCGCGTATTCGCGCTATGTGGCCGTTGCCGTACGCACGTTCACCGGCACCTTGGCGCGGTCGCGGCGAGCATTGAACGCGGACACGATCTCGAACAGGCCGAGGGCAACGAGGAACGCGCCCGTCACCATGGCGAGAAGGACGATCGACGAGAACGGCAGCAGCAGCACGACGATGCCGGCCAGCACGGACACGATTCCGAACAAGATATCCCAGGCACGTCCAGACGTTTCGGTGCCGCTGATCGCCGCGACCGTCGTCGCGACCCCTCTGATGATGAAGCTGATACCGATGTAGATGCTGAACAGCAGAATCGAGAACGGTTCGCCGAAGTACCGAAAGGTCAGAACCGCGAGAATTACCGATACGGCGCCGCTGACGAACAGGAGTGCGCGACCACCACCCGATAGGTCCGCCGCCATCGCAATGAACAGCTGTCCAAGGCCGACGACAAGCAGTGACACACCGAACAGCGCCGCGGCGACGAGGACGGTCTTTCCCGGCCACACCAGCATCAGCACGCCGAGGATGATCGCCAGCACCCCAGACGCCAAAAACACTTTCCACCTGTGCGGCACGAGTTTCGAAGGGTCGACGATCGGCGTTTCCGGCTGGCCTACCGCAGAAGTCACAAGAAATCTCCCCTAGATCCGGGTCATTGAGTTCCAACAGGAGTCTGCTCGGCTCACGCGTCGACCGCGTGCGCCCGTCAGGACCAAAATCGCACGTGTCGCTGGTCCTCGCAGGATGACCGGCATAAGGGTTCGCGGCGCCCACGAAACGCCGGCCGGCGCAGCGTTGCGCCACGCTGTCATCTCAATGCGATACATACGGCGCCGGCTGCGGTCGTTCTCTTTACGGCGTCCAGCAAGCAGCTGACCCCTGGATAGGTGGAGCCGGAGACGAAAATCGAATCCGCTTACTCAACTTGGGAAGTACTTTATGGGGCGACCGGTCGCCATGTTCAGCGGTCGCGTCGAGCAGGCCGCAGAAGATCTCGCCATCAGCCAGTGGGTGCGGCAAACTCAGGAGCGCATCGCCGCCAGCTGGCGACGGAATCATCTCGAATTCAGGTTTCCCGCGGGCAGCCAGAAGGGTGCTCAGCCAGCGGAATTCGGGTGAGTCACATTGTGCGTTGCCCGTGGCTAGCGCATACAGGCTCGTCGCCGGGGGTGGACGTACGGGGGGCGTGCCACCAGAGCAAACGCCCAGCGGGTCGAGGCTGCGCCAGCGGTTCAATTCAGTACCCACCGGATTCGCCAATAAGCCGGCTATTACGGATCCAGTATCTATCCTGGGTTGGCGGGCACAGCACGCCACTCGAAGGCTCACGGGGTGGGAGGCGGATATGACTACATTTGCAGAGCGATTGAACCGACTGTTCGACACGGTTTATCCGCCAGGCCGGGGACCGCACACCTCAGCCGAAGTGGTGGCAGCGCTGAAGGCAGAGGGCTTGACGATGTCAGCCCCCTACCTGTCGCAGCTGAGATCGGGAAACCGGACGAATCCGTCCCGCGCGACAATGGCTGCGTTGGCAAACTTCTTTCGGGAATGAACGCACCTTCTTCGGTGGGTGTTGGCTCTTCCGAGAATGGTTGCGGAACGTCGCGAATCCACAGTGCTGTTCGGTGCCGAAGCGACGTCGCCGGAGGATGACCCCCTTTGGCGAGATTGTTCTTTGACAGTATTCGCAGAGGCGGCTTCTGCGGCGTCGTCGGCTTTCCTGTTCCTCGTCCCTGTCGGTGACGTCGACAACGAGCTCCGTTTTTGCTGGCAGGCGGGCGATGCGTCGGCCGTAACGTCTGCGGATCCCTCATCCTCGACGTCTCCGGACTCGTCGGACGCGCCGCTGGACGCGCCGATCATTCCGGCCGAAGACAACCCCACAACCGACCCGAGCCCACCCGCGCAAGACAATGGACCCGCCACCGAGGTCGTCTCCTGGCCGGAGCCGTCGATCACCGCGCCGGACGGGCCGACCATTCCGGCCGAAGACAACCCGACAATTGACCCGAGCCCACCTGCGCAGGACACCGGATCTAATACCGGGCCCAATTCATCGAATCCCGAGCCAGATTCGCCCTCGGGCTCGAGCGGGTTGCCGACCACGAATGAGATACCTGCGATCACAGACGGCCCGACGGCGGGCACCACGACAGCCCCGGTCAGCACCATCACCGTGAGCGTCTTAACGCCCACTACCGATCCCGCGTCAGTCGCCGGTGACTCCTCCACCGTCGAGAGTGTCCCCGCCACCGTTGTTCAGCCGACTCCGCCCACTGTCGAACCGAGTGTCGTTGCGCCCGTTCCCCTTACAGAGGTTCCCGTGCCGGTCCCGATTGTCCCGGTAGCAGCGGCGGCCGCACCGCCCGGCATACTGCAGTGGTTGGTCTTGTTGACATGGTTTCAGCTGCAATGGCTGATGCAGTGGCAGCAGCAACTGAACGGCACGAACGCTACACCCGTCGTGAATCGCTTCGGCGACAGAGACACCCGGCTGGTCAGCGCCATGTTCGAGAACTCGGTGACAACGGCGTTTTTCGCGAAGCAGTTTGCGTGGCTCAAGCCGACACTGGGCGCTCTGCGAGCAATGCCACGGGTCGACCTGGCGACCGATCACGCCTTGCTGCATGAGTTTTCGATGACACTGGGGGCCGAGACGGCATCGTTGCCCGCCATCGCGGAAGCTGTCACCAACCAGGTGCATTCCCCCTGAGATTTCCGACGGGCAACCCCTGCGTCAGCACGTTCGTCCGCACCGTGTCGGTGTGGGCACTATTCACAGCTGCCGCCCTGGGACTTTTCGGCTTGATCAGCATGACGGGCCTTGGCGTCACGGTCGGCTTCCGCCAGGCGAAGGCCGGCTTCGCGGTCCAGGCATGTGGCTATGCCCGGTTCACCAGGCCCGGACCGTTGGGCGTCGTCCGCGAAGCAGGGATCGTTTCCCTTCGGACGCCACGCTCGAGTGCTGGTCCGCCGCTCCTGCGCGTCGTCGGTACCGATGTGCGGGATACCGCCTGACGATTGCGGATCGGGCAGGATCGACATTCCCTGGCCGGCCTGCAGGTGGCGTTTGCTGGCTGGATCGCAGACTCGATACACGAGCGACCAGATTTCATTTCCGACACTGGCTAGCGCACCGTGCGTATACCGGCACGATCCGTCTATTCTGTCTGTCAGTAACGCACTGAAACGGGGGCGACGCAGATCACGTCAAGGGCGACAAAAGCTGGAAGTGCCTGACAGGCGAGGGCCCGCGAGGCGTGCCCACATTGATACGGTCACGTCACCCCGATCGGCCCGACGAGCGCACGACCATTAAGGCCCGTTGGCTAGGCATTGATTGTTTGCTGATGATTCATGACTCGGTTTGCTCAAGGGTTGCAGGCACCGTTTCCTCGGGCGGAATCATCGGCATGGGCGTCACCGGCGGCGCGGCCGACGGTGGAAGCATCTGCGGCAGGCCGTTGCCGAAGGCGAGCGGTATCGGCGCCCTCAACTCGTGTTCGGTATACCGATAGGCGCCGCGGTGGGCAACCTCGACCTGGTAGAAAATCGCCCCCGCCGGAACGCGCCTCGACACTGAACGTCAGAAGGCACGAACCGAGTTCAGTCGAGCCGCGATCCAGCGTCCCCCTGGCCAGCACGGTGTTCGACTGGTCAGTCACCGTCACCGCCGCATTGGGACCGATATCGCCGTATTGGCCAGCGCCGGCGCACATGAAGCCGGGCGGCAGATCGGTGGTCGTGACGCTGTCGGCAGTCACTCGAATGGTGCCGCTGAGCGTGAACGGGACGGCCTCGACGACGGTGGCGGCCTCAAGCGCTCTGCCGCCGAACTCGACGAGCGTAACCGCGGCGGCGAAGCCACCGAGGGCTGCGATGCCGATATTGCGCCGCTGTGCAGACCGGCTCCGGCGCCGATGACGATGAGACTCCGCGTCGCGCTGCTCGGATAGCTGTATGCGCGACGCGTCGGGCCGCTGTTGTGGTGGACCACGGTTTCCTCCATACCGGGACTGCTTTGCTACACCTCAACGTAGGGACGCAGACCCGTTCGCCCTGAACGCCGCAGCAAAGTCGACGACAATTTACCTAGTTGTCAAAAAAGTTGCAAGGGCAGAAGGTTTGCCCGGGTGGGTGCAGACCATCGTGGCCCAGGTGACGCACCAGTCGGGAAAGCAAGACCGGTCCGTGGCGCCGCCGATGCGGCGGTAGGGCGACGATTCGTCCGCCACCAGCGCCGGGAGCCCTCCCCGCGCGCGGCCTCTGGCTTCTTGTGGACAGCCATCGAGCGACGCTAAGACTGGCGAAGAAAAAATCGACGGATCGATCTCGGGTTTGCTGCAGGAATAGGTGACATCGGCGACCTGACCTGATTTTGCAGCAAACCCCCAACCAGAACCGCTTATATGGCCCGACCCCGGCAGGTCACCGCGACGGGGATTGTTGTGAAGTATTCGCGCGCAGGGAGCTGCGCGCAGCGACCTGTTCTGACTCCGGTCTACGAGTGGTCCACCCAAGGTTCGACACCCTGGACCTGCAAGAGAGCGGGTCCTGCTGGACGAAGTCCACTGACATGGCTGAACTGGTTCCGCTCGCGGATGCGGTAGCGGACAATCGTCACAGAGCCACTCCGGCGAAAGGTTCGTGCGATGTCGGAATATCCCCAGAAGCCGCGACCGGCCCGTCTTCTCATCCCGCGGACCAGAACCGGCGGCGACGTGATGCCGAGCGAAGCCGACTGCTCGGACTGTCCGGCCGACCACGCCGGCACAGTGAACGGACAAGCCGTCGTGTGGCATCTGATCGGGTGCACCGAGGACGACTGCGAATACGAGGCGCAGGGCGTGGTCTAGGTCGACGCATGACCGATTCGTTTGTCTTGCAGTAATCTTCGTACGGACACTGCGCGGATCAAGTCCCGCTAAAGGCGTACGGGTGCGTTCGTCGACATACGTATTCCCAACCAGGACAGTCGATTTCGTCCGATTGCATTCGTCGGCTTCCGCCCGTGCATCAGGCGTGTTGTGACAACGAGGTGATACTTAATGGCAGTGACCCCGCCCCGCCGGCTGCCCATGCGTGCGGACGTGTCCGACCTTCACAGCTTCAGCTGGCCGGACTTGAGCCGAGCGCGGGCGCGTCGTTTGGGACGCGCGACGGCGTTCACGGCACCTCGCCCAGGGGCCGGAGGCGGGCGGGATCGAACGGGGTCAGGTCGGTGCTCCGCGCGTGCCCGGCGACGATGAGCTCGGCTAAGGCCTCGCCGGTCGCCGGAGCCTCCAGCATGCCCCAGACGCTGTGGCCGGTGGCCACGTAGGCACCGTCGACGCCGGGCACCCGGCCGATCAGCGGCAGCCCGTCCTGGGTGACCGGCCGGTGGCAGGCCTGCCGGACCAGAATGCGGTTCCGGTCGAAGGCCGGTGACAGCCGGGCGCACACCGCCTCGAGCCGGCTGATCGCCACCGGGTCCGGGGTGACCTCGGCGGGGTCGGTCGGCAGCGGAGCCCGCTCGGAGAACGCGGTGACGTAGGTCGTGCCGTCCGCACGGGGGAACACCTCGGGCGTCAGCACACCGCCGGTCTCGTCCTGGTACTCCAGGAAGAGGGCGTCCGGTGGTACCGCCGTGCCCGTGTCGAAGACGAGGCTGTGGCCCCGATCGGGGACGACGGCGGGCAGCGGCAGCCACGCTGCTGCATGGGCCGTCCACGGCCCCATCGCGACGACGACGGCGTCGGCGGGAACGGGGGCGCCGTCGACCTCGGCACCGGTGGCCCGCGAGCCGTCGCGGATGACCCCGGTGACCCGGCCGACCCGCAGCTGGGCGCCCCGGCGGCGCGCCGCGCCCAGGACGGCCTCGGTGAACAGGGCCGGATGGATCACCGCGGTGTCCTCGGGCGTGCCCAGCCGGCCGGCGACGACCACGGCATCGCTGAGCCAGTCCAGGGTGATCGGGCCGCGGCCCGGCCTGGCCTGCCCCGCCGGGACGTACCCCGCGTACGCGGTCACGCCGTGGAACGCCCAATCGGCGTCGACCTTCGTCCCGGAGCCGGACGTGCAGCTCGAAGCTGCGGCGGGTGAGCGCGTCCAGCGGGGTGCCGGCGTTCCAGTCCCGGGCGAGGAACGCCCCTGAGCGGCCGGACGCCGCGCAGGCGACGCCGGTCTGCTCGACGACGGTCACCTCGACCCCGGCGCGGGTCAGGAAGTACGCCGTGCAGGCTCCGATCACGCCGCCGCCGCAGATCACCACCCGCATCGGCTGCCGCTCAGTCCGCGATCCGCCGGGCCACCGCGTCCCGGGCCACCAGGCCGGGCGCCGACCACCAGCTCCTCCAGCGCAGCGGTCCAGCTGTCCCAATACGCCCGCTCGGGCCGGTCGGCGATCGCGGCCACGAGGCAGCGGCGGAACGGGGCCCAATCGCCGTCGAAGCTGCGCTCCACCACCCCCGCGGCCAGGCCGAAGACCCGGCCCTGCCAGGGCGCGTCGAAGACCGGCTCGCCGTTGCGGCCCGGCGGGGCCGCCGGCCCGTCCACGTCGAGCCTCACAGGACCGCCACCCCAACCATCGAGTCCCGGGTCACCAGCGCGGCCAGCTCTGCCTCGGACAGGCCCTCGGTGCCGGGGGGCTGCTCCGGCAGCACCAGATACCGGGTCTCGGCGGAGCTGTCCCACACCTGGATCTCCACGGACTCGTGGAGCAGGCAGCCCATCTCGGCGAGCAGGGTCCGCGGCTCGCGCACCATGCGGGCGCGATACGGCGGGTCCTTGTACCAGTTCGGCGGCAGCCCGAGCACCGCCCACGGGTAGCACGAGCACAGCGTGCACACGACGACGTGGTGCACCTCGGGGCCGTTCGCCACGACGGTGAGGTGCTCGATCTCGGGCCCCTGGATGCCGAGCTCGTGCACCGCCCGCGTGCCGTTCTCGAGCAGGCGCTCCCGGTAGGCCGGGTCCACCCAGGCCCGCGCGACCACGCGGGCGCCGTGCATTGGGCCGAGCTGGGCCTCGTACGCCTGCTGCATCGCGTCGATGTACTCGGGGCTGACCAGCCCCTGCTCGGCGAGCAGCTCCTCCAGCGCGGCCGCGCGGCGTTCGATCGGCGCCGGTGGCGTGCCGTGGTGGTGGCCGGTGGTCATGGGTGCCTCCCAGGTGGTCGCGGTATGTCGCCGGTTGCTACGGCGGCTCCAGATAGCTGTCCCAGAGGTCGGCGTTCAGCCGGACGCCGGTCTGCCGGTCGCCCCAGACCTCACCGGCGTCGAAGCGGACCGTGTAGACGGTCTCCCGCAGCCGCCGCGTGGCGTGGACCTCCACGTCGGGGAGGCTCACCGCGCCGCAGCACCGTGCCGACGTGCCCCCGCAGGTACCCGGGGCAGCGGGTGTGGCCCAGTGGATGCCACTGCCGGACCCGGACGCTGTCACCGGCGGTGAACCGCGCCGCACCGGTTCCCGGGTTCTCGACCCCGTGCACCCGGGGCGGGTGGGCGAGCGGGAAGGGGCCACCCGCCCGCTTCTCCAGCTGCTCGGGGCTGAGCAGCCCCGTCTCCACCGCGGTCGTCGCCGCGGCGGTGAGCCAGTGCTCGTAGTACGGGGAGCCGAGGTAGTGCACCGGGTCCATGCGCTCCACGGCGTACCGGAAAGAGGACAACGTGTAGTTCGGGGCCCGCGCCGCCGCCGCGGAGACCAGCACCATCGCGGCGGCCTCCCAGCGGGCTCGAAAGACCGGCTCGCGGGGGTCGACGAGGACGGCGCCGAAGTCCATTCGGCCGCCCAGGTCGTGGGGACCGTCCACGAATCCCAGTGTGGCACTTCGGGAGGCGGCGGGCCATCGGTGTCCGCGGTCCGGTTGACGGGGGTGTACCGCCCCGCCGAGGTGCACAGGGCTAGAGGCCCGATGGATACGTCTCGGGCAGCTCGCCGGCGATCCACTCACTGGTCAGCTCGAGGGGCTCCAAAGCGCGCGTGTTGTCGATGTGAATCATCGCGTCGAACTGGTCGGCCGGCCGCACGTGGAAGTAGTGGCTCTGCCGTTCTGTCGCGGGTAGGTAGATCACGCCGATCGCACGCCCAAGCCAGATATAATCCAGCGGGTCGGCCGATGGCCGGCCGTCGGTACGCATCTTCACGTAGCACGCGTCCTTTTCGGTGTCGTGGAACAGTTCCTCGACGCTGTTGGGCAAGCCGGGCCGGACAGTCTTGCGTTCGGCGATCCCGCCCCATTCGCTGGCCGCAGTCACCGTTCCGGTGTAGGTGCTGAAACCGATCAGGCGCGTTGTGCCGGGGTAGAGCTCCCGCGCCAATGCGCCGAGTGTGGTTTGGCCGTCCGAGTAGACCTCGGTTGCCCGGGCATCGCCTACGTGAGAATTGTGCGCCCACACCACGATTCGGGATTCCCCAGCATCGTCGTGATCCAGGTGATCAAGCAGGGCGCTCAGGGTGTCGGCCATGTGCTGGTCGCGCAGGTTCCAGGAGCTGACCCGCCCGCTGAACATCGCGCGGTAGTAGGTCTCGGCGTTGCGAACGACGTGCGCGTTACGCTCGGCGTAGAACGCTTCGTCCTCGGCGAGCAACCCGTCGCGCCGCGCGTACACCACCGAATTCCGCTGAAAGTCGATCAATTGCTCGACGGCCTGCTGCTCGCACGTCTGGCCCGCACCGAACGCCGCAGCGAATCCGTACGCCTTTCCGTCGTCGTCTGCTGACGCATGGTCGAAGCACGAATAGCGTTGGCGGGCACGGGCCGCCGCCTCCGGGTCCACCTTCTCCAGGTAGGTGATCACATCCTGCATCGACCGATGCAGGCTGTAGAGGTCCAAACCGTAGAAACCCGCCTGCCGCTGCGCCTCCACCCGCCCATTGCGGTCACGCAACCAATCGGCGAAGTCGCGAACGACGGTGTTGCGCCACATCCAGGCCGGAAAGCGCTGGAATCCCCGCAGCGCCTCCTCGGCGGCCTCGTCCTCACCGATGCCGCGCACGAAGCGATTCACCCGGTACGCATCGGGCCAGTCCGCTTCCGCGGCCACCCCGAGGAACCCCTTGTGGTCGATCAACCATTTCGTGATCTGGGCGCGCGCTTGGTAGAACTCGTGCGTGCCATGAGAACTCTCGCCGATAAGTACCACCCGGGCGTCGCCGATAAACTCATCGAGCACCTGAAGTGGCGGAATTCCGTCGGGCGCGTCGACGGCGATGCGGCGGACCTGAGCCGGAGGGCTGTCGCCCACGGCCGTCGGCGGAGCGGGAGTCGTCGGGGTCCCGAGCAGTGCGCACACCTCCTCGTCGCTGACTTGGCTGAACTCCCAATAGGATTCGCCGACCGCGAGGAACGGGTGGGGCATTGACGCGCAGACGACGTCGTCGACGAGTCCAGCGAACTCCCGCCACGTGGATTCCGGAGCCGCCGGTACCGCGATAGCGATTTGCGCGGGTTCCCTCTCCCGAAGCGCCTGCACCGCGGCCAGCATGCTGGCTCCGGTGGCCAGTCCGTCGTCGACGAGAATCACCGTCTTGCCCGTAACGTCCGCCGGCGGCCGGCCACCGCGGTAGGACGCCTCGCGTCGGACCAACTCCCGCCCCTCGCGTTCGGCAACTTCGCGCAGTTGGTCCGGCGTGATGCTCAAGCCCCGTAGTACGTCGTCGTTGACCACAACGCGACCCCCGAATGCCATTGCTCCCAGCGCGAATTCCTCGCGTCCGGGAACCCCGAGCTTGCGAACGACGAACGCGTCCAGCGGGGCGCCGAGCGCCGCGGCCACCTCCCAAGCGACGGGGATGCCACCCCGCGGAAGCCCAAGCACCACGACGTCGGGCTTACCGCGGTACGCATGCAACAACCGGGCCAGCACGCGGCCGGCCTCGCGGCGATCGCGGAACATCCGTCGCCGTGTTTGCGTCCCTGTTTGAGTCATCGTTTCGTACTCCCTTCCGACTCCGATGCCACTGGCCGATGGGATAGGGGCCAGGCCGCGGGCGCCGGAACCCGCTCCCACCGGTGATCGCCAGGCATTCTCAGTCCGCCCACCGTCTGTCGGCTAGGCCCCTGATCTCACGCTCCCAATCAGTTTCGTGACGGCAGTCAACCCGCCAACGCACTACGGCGACCAGCGCCGCCGCTGCGCCCACCACGGCCAGCCAGAACAGTATTCCGACCCAGACCGCGTCAACCGCGGCCTGAGAGGCTGGCATTGGCGGCGCGACCCGCTCTCCTGTGTCGTCGACCCAGATATCGATCTCATCGCCAACTGTGACTGCACGTTTCGAGCTGAAGGTGTCGGCGTGCTCGACGCCCTCCGCAAACCAGCGGGCTTGAATGATGTTGGGCGCGTAAGGACGGACGACTTCGGCGCTGTCCGTGGTTGTAGCGACGATCGCCTTGATAGGTTGACGCGAGTGTGCTTGTTCGGCGTAGACCCTGCTGCGGGCGTCGTGAACGGTGGTGCCGATAGCGCCGGCGATCGGAGCGGCAAGTAGCGAGATCGCCACTGCTGAAACCACCACAATCGCTTCAATCCGGTCGCTGACGCGGACCAGCGGGTTAGTCCCGAAGGCACGCACGGTCGGCCATCGCTTCGGGATGAACCTCAAGGCCTGCATCACAACTTCTCGGACAGTCGCTAGCCGTGCCCGGCCGGGAGTCATAGGTCGATGAGGATCATTGGCGATCCGGTACAGCCGAACTTTGTAACGCTTCAAGCATGCCGTGTAAGTGAGCCACCGCGAGTTCGATGTCGTGATACTTACGTTGTCCGGCACGAGATTCCGCCGCCAGCAGCCCGCAACGGTGGACGTTGTGAAGGTCGCCGTACGGAAATTTGTAGCGGCCCTTCCGGTTCTCGTCCATCTCGTCGTCGATCCCGAGGTGCCACTTTGCGTACTCGGGGATCCCGTGCCGCTCGATGTAGTCGTTTTCCTGCCGGGCCGAGGGTTGGTGCTCGCTCCACGCGTCGCGGTCATCGATGACGTACCTGCCCGCCGCGATCAGGTTGCGCGCGTGCGCGTACGCCGTCTCGTTCAGTTTGGCCGCCATACATTCAATGCTCGCAGCCACCGCAGGTCTCCGGCGTCGACCTGGCGTGCCGGAATGAGTCACCCGTGTTCGTCCGGCCCTGCCAAGGCTCTTAGCGTCGTGCGACTGACGCATCCTGGAAATGCTGGAGGCTCCCGACCTTGATTCCGCCTGCGGTCCGGTTCGGTGTCGCCGACGACAGTGCCCACGTTTTGTGTTGGCTTGCGGGGCCGACCTGCAGCTTTGGAGCGGAGGTAACGAGTGGCCCATCCTTCGGGTACCCCGGTGTTCGCACGGTGTTTCGGTCGGTCGCAAACATCAAGATCGACAAGAACGACCAGCAGGCGATCATGACCGCCCCACGCCATGTCCTGGCGCGGCGGTTCGGATCGCAGCTCGTACGGCCGTGACCTCGCGCGGCGCCTGGGCCGCTCACCTTCGGGCGCCGGTTCAGCTCGCGTTCCAGGTCGGCGCGCGGTGCGCCCGTACGTCCCGCGACCCAGAGAAGGACTACCGCGACGGCTCGACCGGCTCTAAGTCCGGTGCAGTACAGAGTTCAGCCCGCAGAGCCCGCATTCGTCAGCAGAACGGCTGCCTCGTTGTAGGGAAACGCTCGGTAGAGCAGCCGAGAACGCGGTATGACGTGGGCCGCGGCCTCGGCCTTGCTCACCACCCGTGGGTTGACGAGCGCGACCGTCCGTCCACGCTTGCGCAGCACCGTCGGTCCGCCGGCCAGCACGTTCTTCAACCAGTCCGTCTGTAGGCCGTAGCCGATGAGGATGGCGTAGCCATCATGGGTCTTGATACCAGAAGGGGCGTGCGATACCGCTTACCCGACTTCCGCCCGACGTGCTCGAGCGTCCCGAGGTTCGGAAGCCACGGTGTGATCGTGCGAGCCGCCGGATTGGTGACTCGCTTGTTGAACTCTGCGATTCGGCGAGGAACGCGCATTCTCGGAGTCTAGATATTGGTCGAAGTTCCTCGCTGACGCGGTGCTGACGCAGGGAGCTGCCAACGACAGCGACCGCTCGAATGTTCGAGCCGCAATCGGCCCATACCTGCAAGAACTACGGTGCCCCCAGTCGGACTCGAACCGACACTTGGCGGATTTTAAGAACGGACCGCCCGCTTTCGACGGCCAGGCGAAAGTATTCGCCGAGACGGTCATATTCACTGCAGGACAGCACTTTTGAGCGTTGTCGGTACGCCTCCGGTACGGGCTCGATTCGCCCTAGAATCGCCCCCGGTCGCCGGGGTGACGCCGGGGTAGGACAATGGTCTGCCTAGAACCTGCGTTCTCAGCTTGGGAAGTATTTTCGACGCCAACGAGCGTGCGATAGCCGCTGGTCGGAGGGCTGATTAAAAGCGACGTTTGCGCTGATAAACCATAGTTTCGGTACGGATCGCGGCGCGCTCCGGTACGGCCAAAGTACGCCCTCGATTCGGCTGCGTCTACGGGACCGAAACGGGACCGCGAGGGTTGATCTGCCCGGAGGGAGCCTGCCCCGAAAACGACACGGTCAGAAAGCCTACGGACCAGTGCTTACTCCGGTCACAAACCCTCCAATATGCGATCCGAGGGTATTTACCCTTGACAGACCCCCTCTGAGGGTTCCATACTGTTCCCCAACGAGGCCACCAGGGTCTTATACGAGCAGGAGGGCAAAAATGATGGACGTCACGGTGAAGGTTCCCGAAGAGCGGCTGGTGGAGTTCTACGCGATGCATGCCGCGTGGCTGAGCGCTCCGCCCAATGCGGCGTCATCGCGCAGCGATCAGCTCGTTGCTATACCGCAGCCGGTTTCTCAAGCTGGCGAGAGCGCCGATGGTCGTCTGCCGTGGTCGGCGGATAGAGACGCCGCGCTGGCTGCCAAGTTGTGGGACAAATTTAGCGACCCGGCGAAGGCCTTGTTCTCCACGCTGATGGATGAACCGGACCGTCAGTTCAACGGCGAAGAGCTTGCCGGGATGCTGAATATCCCCAATGGTCACAGTGGCGTGGCTGGAGTCCTGGCGTGGCCCGGGAAGTATTGCAAGAAGGAGAACCGAGAGCTGTTGTGGAAGTGGGCCTACCCGGTGGAAGGGGAGCCCGTCGTCTACTGGATGACGCCAGAGGTGGCGGCGTTACTCCGCGAGGCGCGCAGCAGCTAGGTGCACTGAGTAGGGCAGCCGGCCACGGGGCGTCGAAAGGCAGTAAGTCCGCCCCGTGACCGCGCCGATCTGGGGCGCGTCTCAGCCGATGCGCTCGCCGGGGTAGCCGTGCGGCGGGTCGCCTCGCCTCCATCGGGTTTCACGCGCACGCACGCTGAGGTCGTCGCTAGGGGTGAGCTCCACCGGCGAGCACTTCGCTCGGTACACACCGCCCTGGCTCGGCGGAGCTGTCTCCTTACCGGGCGGCACCAGGCCTGCGCCGAATCCAAACTCTGATATGTCGCGGTAGTCCCTGTCAGGGTCACGTGAATTGCGGCATCTCTCTGGCATGGTTTACACCTGAATTGTGGTCGGCGGGGCGTAGGACGAGTTCGTGGTCACTTGCATGACGACCGCTGCACCGCGATGCCGAACGCCAACACCAAAACCTCTCGCGTAGAACGAGTCGACCAGCGGGTAGGGACCGCGACCAGGAATGTGGCGCAGCCCGTGATAGGCCGTATTGACGTGCTCCCGAAAGCCGACCGGGTTCATGTCCGAGTCGAGCCCACCCGTCGCAGCCACAATCACGTAGCCGCTTGGGACGTAGTGCGATTCGATCAGCCAGGCGTCGCCGTAGCTGCCGAGGACTTGGAGGCCGTTAAAGTCGGTGGGCGGGATCGCGCCGACAAGGTGCTCAGTGGTGAAGTACGCGGGCTGGGCAGCGGACGGCACGAAGTCCCACTTGGGCTTCTTGCCCGTGGCGTACTCTACGCCCGCTCGCCAAAACGTTATGTCCTCAACCTCATTCGGGTGGGCGAGGATGACGAGCTGTCCGCCTTGGCTGCCGAACCTGCCGTAGCCGTGCTCGGTGACGTGGCGAATCATGTCCTCGATGTCGGCGGAGTCGACGTTAGTTGAGCCGCTGGTGAGGTAGTGGGTGTGGGTGGCGTCAAACGTCTTGCCGAGGTGGTCCGGCGGAACCATGCCGTCGCCTGACCAGAGGCCGTAGCACGTATGCTGCCACTCGTTGGAGCGGGGCGCGGGATCGAGTAACCGGCGCAGTATCGTGCCACTGACGAGACGGTTATCGGCCTCGAAGATGCGTGTCACCTGAGCGGTAACCTGTTCGGCGGTAGCCGATCGGAGCCACTTCCACGAAGCGCCGAGCCGCTTGTCGTAGTCCTGGAAGTTGTAACCCAGACGGAGATAGTCGGCGGGCTCGCGCAGTGCGGTCGGGATGCCCATTTCAGTGGCAATCTCGAAGCTCTCGCCTTCCACGCTCTGCGGGATGATGTCGGCGACGGCGATCGTGGGGTATGAAAGCAACCGCACGATCGTTGAGCGGTGGGTGTTGTAGAGCGTCAGGGCCTTCTCGATCTCAGCCCAGAGGTCGTTGAGGTTGACTCCATCCGCCGTCTCGTTGACGAGTACATCGCCAACGACACTGATGCCCTTGGTGTTTCAAATTTTCCTTCTCACCGTCTTTCGGGTTAGCCGTTCGATCGAGCGTACCGCCGACGCCCGGCCCCGCGCTCGAATAGCGTTTCAGCGCAGCGCTATTGGTACGAAGTACGCCTTCTTAAGTCGGCGTAGGTATGCCTCGGCCCGGTAAACTAGGACTCGGAGAGAGGGCGAAAGCTATGGCCAGAGTGAATATCCCGGTTCCCGTGCCGGACCCGCCAACATCGTTGGTGCTGTCGCCGGTTCCTGACAGGACCGTCACAGACGCCGTTGCTTGGTACCGAAGTATCGGCGTCGAGGTCACCGAGCGATGGCTCAAGTCAGTGACCGACCGCCGAGAACTGGCGTGCCGCATCGTCGCGGGACGGCGCATGTACTCGACCGAAGAACTGTGGCGCTTCATCGTCACGCGGCCGTCCCGAACCGCCGGGGCGGCGCGCTACAACAACCGGAAAGGCAATCAAACAGCATGAGCATCAACGAATCTGAGCGCGGGAGGATCATGGCGAAGTTCCCGGTCATCGGTGCGTCGCCAGACCCGAATAACTCGGACGCCAAGGAGATACTCGACGCCAATCGTAATAACCCCGGCAACTGGCTGTTGTGCGATCCTGTGCGCTCGCCGGAGATGTACCAACGAATCTCAGCGGCTTATCGCAGCCTGCGGACGATATATGCGCCGGATCGCAAGCGCGCTCACCCTGAGATGTACCCAGAGGATCAAGTACTTGTATGGCGGAGCTTCTGGAACTGCAACATCAACGTCGCCGACCGCTGCGACGGCGAGCCTGAGGACTTCCCCGTCTCGTTCGGCGGGCTCAAAATGATCTTCAAGTGTTGCCAGGCCTGCAAGGCCAAGGCGGTGGAGACGGCGGAGACGGGTATGAACACGAGCGAAATACTTGCCCAAGCACAGCTGCCACCCGGCGCGCGGATCGACCCCGGCTCGCCGGTCCCACCGACGCCGTAGACGCCGCCGTCCGGGCCGCTCATCTCGACGGAGAGCTGATGCGGCGCGCGACGAGAGGGATCGGCTGCGAGGGCCGCGGCAGCGCGCGTAGGGGCTGGGCGGGGTGTGGTTCTTTGGCTACCATCGTCGTCACCAGCGGTGGCCGACAGCCGTTTGGTTCAAGGTCAGCTCAAGTATCCATCACCGAGCGCAAGCGTCGAAGGTTAGCCCCAGAAGAGTCCTTCACCAAAGGGGTGGCCCTTCGGGTTTGCGCTTTCTTGCTCTCCTAGGGCCTGCACTCCCAACCCGAATCAAGAAGGAGAGGACACGTGATTGAGACAACTTGGAAGGACAGCGCCAGGGCGAGGGTCGACACCCTCTTGCAAGAAGCTGGTAGCGAGCATCGCGACGAACTCGTTGCCGTGCTGAGGGCAACGCTTCATGCGCTGATCGATGTCACGCCGTCCGAGGAGCCTCGGCGCAAAATCAGACGGCTGACCGACGTGCCTGCCGTTAACCTCGACGTTTCGTGGAATAGGCTGTTGACACGACCTGTAATGCACGGAAGTGCCTGTCCTGTTTGAGAAAATGTGACTTGTCTAGGGTCCATGTTCACAAAGCGGGAAGGCACTCCGTAGGTGAAGCGTAGCGCGGTTCGTT